>CAYMFZ010000259.1:0-7777 GCA_964389585.1 uncultured Pirellulaceae bacterium
ATTGTATCAACTCACAACAAAATTCGACAGCGGAGCGCTATTTGACTTTGGTGTCAGTCATGCGATAGATCGACCAGGCTTTGCCATCGACGCGATACTCTTTGAGGGCGAATTTGCCCTCGATGGTGACCGGACGCACCGTGTAGTCGGTATCAAGGCCTTTTTTTAAGCGAACCAAAACGCAGTCATACAAGGCGGCGCCTGGCCCAAAGCAGCATTCCTTGTTGTCGCGAACAAAAATGAATTTGGTCAGCCCGCTCTGTTTGTTCGCCGGACGAATGAAGCCCCGAATTGAGATGATGTTCCCGTGATACGAGTTGATTTTCTCCGTCAGCATCGAGCGATCGAAATCGTCTCCTTTCTCCATTTCAAACTTCAGGTCTTCAAACGAAAGATCAAACTTTTTTTTCGTTGAAGAAGACGAGTTCGACCGTTTCACACTCGGTTTCGACTTGATTTGTTTGGCTGCTGATTTGATCGGGGCCGATGCTTTAGATTTTGACTCTGAAGCTTCAAAAGCAGGAACAGACGACGGGCTAATCACATCAATTCGAGGTCGAGGTGGAAGATCGTCTTGCGCTTTAACCAATTTGCCGATGCCTGAAAGCAAAACAGAAATCGAAACGCAAGTCGCGAGAATTTTCAACGTTTTCATTTTTGACGACCCGAATTCCAAGCTGTGACAAAGAACTTGCGAACTCCCAATGTATCCTTTGGCCCTAAAAACAGCCAGTGAATTATTGAATATGATCGGCTTCAATCTCGTAGAAAATGTGAGGGACTTCGTCGTCCCCTGTTCGTCTTGGCCGTGAATTGAGACGAAACGTACCACCGATTTTTCGCAGCGAAAGCGAATGGTCAACTGTTTGGTCGGTTTGAATCCGAATCGCAACAACATCCGTCGGCTTAGGGTTGCCGCCAAAACAGCAATCACCAAAATCACCGACAAGGATAAAGTTCTTGAGGTTTTTCTTGCGGTCGCTGGGTCGGACGTAACCCTTCAGGAAGACTTTCTTGCCATTGAAGGCTTCTGCCTTTTCAGAAAAAGGTGCAGGCGTTCGCTTGTTTGGCCTCAGTTCTCCATAAGAAATTCTTTGGTAGCCCTCAGGGACTTCCGTGTTGTAAACGTAAGTGTGGTAGCAGGTGCTCGTAACAAGCAGGATGGTGCCCAGAATCAATCCAATGTTGGCCATCAATTTGCCAGCAAGCTCCTCGGGATACTTTCGAAAACTAAAGATCGCTGAAACGCCAAACAAGACTGCCATCAGAGGAAGCCAGATCATGGCCGCTGAGATAAATGAAACCAGCGCACCCAAGATCGCAAATAGAAGCGATGCAATCGCAGCCTTGCTGTAAGTTCGATAGGCGAACTCATTCTCGGGCTGAACGTGACTCGGAGCTGCGAATGGCTCTTGCATAAGGGGCTTGGAAGTAGATTCGGAATGCGGGTCTTGGGTCGTACTCATCAATTCTAAGCCTAAATGACATTGCGCGGAAACGCGAACTTTCGATTGTTGAAGTCCGGTTCAGGTTAAAGCCCCGTCAATTAAAGGCTTCGATCAATCCTAACGATTTAAATCAATCCAACGGCTTCAATCAATTATGCACTGCTTCACAGCCAAACTCTGCGAAGGTCTTCCATCACGGCCGAAGTTCAAAAAGAAAATCGGAATGTGACGAAAATGCAGATTGAACTACCGATTCGTAGGCCTTCATGCGAAGCAAGCCAGAATCAAAAAATCAGTCGTTCAAACCAACCGTTCACGACCGACCAAAGCAACAAAAAGATGGCCAAGGAAATCGCCATCGGAATGAAAATGATCGACCAAGTCAAATTGGCGCTTGGTGTTGCCACAGCAATCGGGGTGGATGGCGGAACGGCTTGAGCGACTTGCGGAACCGTAGTCGCCATCGAATCTCCCGATGTTGATACGAATTCAGCGGGCACAAGGTTCGGATCAGAGGCAACCGTTTCTGTGCCGATTGGTTGAGCGCTATCCGAAATGTCATTTTCGGACGCGAAAGTTTGGGCTGGGATCTGCGAGTCGGTGGCAGGTGGATTCTCGTCAGTCATGGGAACGCGTTTGACTACATGGTTTTCCGAACTGCTTCGGGCTGATGTTTTCTCAGATTTCGTTTGGGATTCTGATGCTTCTTGTTTTCCCGGTCCATTCGATTCCTGGTTTTTTGCTTTCTCGTTTGTTGATTCTTCAGTTTTCGAATCGGACTGTTCTTTTGGTTCGTCTTCGGCTGGCGGCGTCAAAGTTGCGGTGTTGGCACCGTCTATCTTTTCGGTTTCTACTGTTGGTTCCGAGTCTGATTCCATTGGAGTTTCGGATTCATCAGAGTCATCGTCGTCATCCCAGTCGTCATCGCCAACACCGAGAAAGAAATCAGCTCGCTTGACGGCCTCGGGATCGACTTTGCGAAGTTCTTCGATATAGGTCTTGGCTTCTGGTTTCGGGCACGCACGCAGGTAAGTGACAACGGGAACTCTGAGCCAATTTGATTCTTCGTCTGCTTCTTTAAACATCTTGACCAATCGCTCCATCACGGACCAATCTTCCCAGCGAGCTAGGTCAGGGATGATCATGTCTGCCATCTTGGGGCGATCAAGCAAATGACGCACGGCGGTGACGATTCGTTTTTTTGGAACGATTTCAACTTCGGTGCCGTGAAAGCGAAGTGCTGAAACCGCGGCCAAGGTGTCAACATAATCGGCTTCGTGGTCGGAGAGAAAAGTCTTCTCAATCAAGTCCACGCCATCTCCGCCTTTGAGTGTTAGGTAGCAAGCGATTAACGCATCGAGTCCCGCTCGCTTTTTGCGACTTCCAGATGTGATGAACTCTTCCAGCAAGTCGGCGTCGGCTTCTTTGCCGCAAACTCCCAGCATCGTGAAGTAAAGTCGGCGACGGGTGACGGATGTTTCGGTGTCTTTGATCCAACCCAGAAGCTTGTCACGTTCCATTTGATCTTTCATCGCGATCAAGTCTTCGTACGGAGCGCGAGCAAACTCATCGTAGGCGTCAAACGCCAAAACGGACTCTTCGTCTTCAAAGTAGTCTTGAAAGAATGTCAGTCGCTCTGGACCGCTTTCGGGCAAAGTCTGAATCTCCTCGAGATACTTGAACACGCGATCCGAAGCTTTCATCGGCGTCGTCCAAGCCACGGTTGGAGGGTCGACGCCCATCACAAGGAATTTTTCGCCAACATCATAAGAGCCAACGAGCTGGGTCTTAAATTTCATCTCAGTGGCAACAAATTTGTCGCCCTTGAGGACTTGGTGGATCTCAAATTTTGCTTTAGGGAAATCGGCATTTGGGTCATTGTCGTCTGGCGGAATTTCAATCAGTTTGGCCACAACCGCAATGTCGTTGGATCCAAGCTGCTCCGAAAAGGTCAGCGCGATTGCAGAGCAAAACGGACACGCCATTGAGGTTGTAGATGTGCTGGACGGCGCGCTAGTTGCGGCGCTAGCGGTTGTTGACGAAACCAAGGCTGCGATAACGATCGCGCTAAATGTGATGACTCGATGCATCCCGATATCTCTTTTGAATTTCAACAATGGAAAACTACTTCCATCGAGCGGCAGCTACCAAAAGGCAGCGGGGTTGGCCAAGCGTTTAACGCTTCAAACGTTGAACTCGAAAACGCTGGAGACTTCCAAACGCAGGCGGTGGGCGTCTTGCCCGTCGACCATCGTATCGCTTGGAGGGCCTGGATGGAAATAAGCTTTCACTTACTTCTGGCGAATTAACCCAAAAAACACGAACAAAATAGTTTACAAGCCACTGGTCAGCTATTTCCCAAGCGACTTGGAAACGTCCGTTCGATAAGCCGAGATGGCTGGGTAGATTCCAACGATTACGGCCAGCAGCATCAGGCCCGGGATAATTAGAAACTCAGGCGACACAGAAACCGGAATTGGAATCAGCCCACTCGTCATTTCTGCGATTGAAATTGGCGGCGCAAAACTTAAAAAGCCGACGGGAACGCCGGTTTGATTCTCAACGACGGGGCCAAGTGCCGAATTCAATCCGTGGCCCAAAATCCAGCCAAGGAATCCACCAACGAACGCTAGCAAAATCGCTTCGCACAAAATCACCATCATCACTTTACCCCGATTGGCTCCCAAGGCTCGCATCACCGCGATCTCATGTTGACGTTGGCTCATGGAGTTGTAGATTCCGACGAGAATGCTCAGTGCTGAGACGACACAGATCATGCAGGTCAATCCTAAGAGCAATCGTCTAATTGGATCGACAAACATGGCGAACAGTGAAGTCATTTCGTCGATCGGATTGACGGCTTGAACCGCCTTTTGAGCGCGCTCAGGACGATAAGGGCTCCAGTCCAAAACCGATTCGATATCACCTTCATTGATCGTCGGAGGTAACGTATAAGCGTAAAGGCCGACTTCGTCTTCCAACAATGTTCGAACGAGAACCGAAGTGATTTCTCGCTGCTCAACAGGCAGCGGGATGCGCGTGTTGTTAGCCTCTCGCGCGAATTCTTCTTCATCTGTTAGCTTGGCAGCTTGCCCCTTTTCGCCATCGGAAAGATCGTCTGTTTTTGCGTCAGCCGTTTCTTTCGCGTCAGCCGGATCATCACCATCGTCGTCAAAAAATGCATCGTCCAATGGTGCAAGTTCAGTTTGCTCTTCGACAGGCGTCCCCGCCATGATTCCATCTTTTTCAATTGGCTTGGAATGGTCTTCCATCAAATAAAAACCTTCCAAGTTCAAAAACACCACGCGGTCGTTTGGGGTTCCTGTTTGGTCGATGATTCCCACGACGGTGTATTCCTGCTCGTGAATGTGAGCTTCTTCAGAGTCAGGGTCGCCGTGTGTTGCTTGCAGTCGGTCACCCAATTTGATGTCGCAGGTCTTGGCGACGACGGACCCGACCACACATTCGAAATAGCCATGTTCTTCGCTGTCTTCTACAAAGCATCGACCTTGTGAGAAACTGAATTGCTCACGCGTGTCAGCATCAAGAACCAGGTCCGTGAAAAAGTTTGGCTTGGTGCCGACGCAGCGAAATTGTGCTTCTGCTTCAGGGTCAACGTAATAATCGCCTTGGCAAAGCGGGATCGCGATGTGCGTGTAGCGTTTGTAAAGTCCCTTTTGTTTGTTCTTCATCGAAGTCGTTTGCTGAAACTCAAAAGCGTCTTTGGTCAACGCGTCAGCAATTGCCGATCCGATTCCGCCAACGCCCAGCGACAAAGGCGGTTCTACTGCAGAAGAATCCGTCACCAATTTTTTGGCTTTGTAAGCAATCGAGTTCTTGAGTTCTTTGTCTCGCGTTTCTGCATCGCAAAATGCAAGATAGTACTCGTAGGGTACGTTTTCGACTGGCTTACTCAGGTAGTAAACCGAGTTGAGTGTTAGTTGAAGCCCGCCACCGCGCGCTCCAACAATGACGTTGTAACCAAGGCTGTTGTTGT
Source organism: uncultured Pirellulaceae bacterium (assembly GCA_964389585.1). Lineage (GTDB taxonomy): Bacteria > Planctomycetota > Planctomycetia > Pirellulales > Pirellulaceae > Mariniblastus. The sequence goes on from CAYMFZ010000259.1 coordinate 5,446, forward strand.
TCTTGAATGATTGAGAGACGACGCCGTGAATCGTCAAGACCGCGACCACCATCATCACGCCAAGTGCCATCGAAATAATCGTAAGCAGAGAACCAAAGCCTCGGTGTTGGATGCTTCGCCAGGCGATTTTGAAGACGTTCATGTGTAGCGTTGTTGGTTAAGTGACTTAGGCCTTGTGCCTGAGTATGGACTGCTTGAGTTGTAGTTTGGATCTGCTCGGGTCGGCTGCAGGCTAGAAGCCTACAACACTTTCGACGTTCAGTTTGCTGCCGCTCGGGCTTGGCTGACAACCAGGTTTAGTTCATCCAACCGATCAACGCGATCGAATTGGTCGGCGACTTCCATTGAGTGGGTGACCATGAGTAAAGCAATGTTCTCTGCGCGACAGCTTTCTTTAATCAAGTCCACAATCTGTTGTTGGTTTCCGGGGTCAACATTTGCCGTGGGTTCATCTGCCAAGAGCAGGGCAGGTTGGTTGGCAAGTGCCCGGGCAACGGCGACTCGCTGTTGCTCTCCAACCGAAAGTTGATGCGGCTTGTTGCCCAAGCGATGACTCAAGCCGACTTTTTCGAGCAAGTCCGTTGCACGCTTGGGCGATTTCTTTTTGCTGGCGAAAGTCATTCCCAGCAAGACGTTTTCGTACGCTGAGAAGCCTTGGAGCAAGTTAAACGTTTGAAATACGTAGCCCAATTTGTTGGCGCGGATCCGATCGCGGGCGGCCTCGGAGTATTTCGTCATCTCAATATTGTCCAGAAAGACTTTACCCGCATCGGGTTGAGTGATTCCGGCGATCGTGTGAAGCAGCGTTGTTTTGCCACAGCCGCTAGGGCCAATCAAAACGACTTGTTCGCCTGCCGCGATTTCAAAGCTCGGAATGTCGAGGATCGGCACACGCTGCTTGTCCGGCTGAACGAAACTCTTCTTGATGTTTTCCAGTTTCAGCATGACAAGTCTATTTATTGTGGTTTCATTTGGTCGGCACAGGCGAAAGCTATTGAAAGCCTAATCCGGAATCCTCAATACGACCAGAACCGACGGCGAGTTCAAGGTTTCCAAGTCGAGAATCCAAAAAGTGGCATGACACTGGTGGTTTGTCAGCCCTCAAGTTTAGAGTGTTGAAAATCAGCCGTCACGCGTTAGCGTCCGGTTTTACGTGCTTGAACCGGGTGCTAACGCACTGCGGCTTATTCTAAAAATAAGCTTTGACAAACCACCAGGAAGTTTTTGGTTGAAAGTGCGTCGTTTTAAGTGCGTCGTTTCGTTGAAGCCAAAGCCACCGTGGACGTGTGGACGAGGGGTTTTGATCGAATATTCCCACAGCACAGAAAGTATGGTTCTGAAGAACTTAGTAAAGACACCTCTCGCGAATCGTTCAAGGAAACATCAAAAGTCCATTAGCGACTCTAAGTCACGTTCGAAACGATTGCGTTGACGGGGGCCTTTGCGGCGCTTCAGAAACATTTGCTTTAAGGTTGATTGGTAATCTTCTCTCGACATCTTCTTGAGCATGTCACGCTCTTTCTCCGGCAAACTTCGTTCGAATTCATTCAACACTTTGATTGAGACCTGACGCTTTGATTGGATCGCCGACTCAACCCAACTGAGAACCAAATCGTTGCGCTCGCTGGCGCTTCGTTCATCCATCTGGAACTGAGCTTTAGTGGAGAGCAAGTCATAAAGCATTTTGGTATCGCGATCGCCAAGCATTAAATCTTCAACCCAGTCCTGATCGACGCGAATTAGGAAATCAATCAAATCAGGCAAACTACTCGATTTGGCTTTGCGTCGAACGATCTCGCTTGGTGGAGAAGAGCGGTTCACGGATCTCAAGTAGCTGCTCAACGCTTTGGGAAAACGATTTCGAATTTTCGACTCGTTCCAATTGAAAACAATTTCACACCAAGCCAAAATCGGCGCGGCATCATCTGGACTGGCAAGTTTTGAAATCGCGTCATTGCCGAACTCTTCCAAAGCTTGTTCGTGTCGAATGGAAGCGATCGCATCAACGCGGGCTTCGCCTGACATATCTCTGAGTCGCGACTTCTTTCCCGAGTCAATGACCAACAGCCAGTTGTAGTAAGCCATCAAAGTCGAATTTAGCTGCGCCGAGTTTGGCTTGGCATTTAACGCCGCATCAAATTGTTTTGCCTTTTCGATCGCGGCAGGGGTTAGCTTAAGATAGTCGTCGAGTTTACGTTTGAGTTTGACACGTTGTTGGACATCCAGATTCTCCACGAACTCTTGACGCAATTCTGGAGTCGCGGGCACAGATTGAACTTCGTTACTTTAATAAATCACATTGAATTAACCTTGGTCGTTAATGACAACTTTG
>CAYMFZ010000260.1:0-7772 GCA_964389585.1 uncultured Pirellulaceae bacterium
CAACAAGGCCATTCAACACGTTTTTGAAAACACTTCAGGATTCGATCTTGATGAATTCGATGGTGAGACAACGTTCTTTGAGATGGGACTTGATTCGTTGGTGCTGACGCAAACGGCGACGGCGTTGAAAAAAGAAATGGGACTCGAGGTCACGTTCCGTCAGTTGCTGGAAGAGACACCAACGGTTGATTCCCTGGCTTCGTTTCTTGATGAGAAACTTCCAGCAGATAAGTTTCAACCAACCGCTACGGTTTCACCACAAGCTCCAATCGCAGCGACCACAGCACCAGTCAGTGATGTCGGTTCCGCGGCTGCGAACGTCTCTCCGGCAGTTCAGCAACCGCAGCCAGCGTTACCTCAAACGCAAACCGTAACATCGACACCAGCTCAACCGGTAACTAATGTCGCCGGAAATGTTGCCGAGGCGATCGTGCAAAATCAACTTCAGTTGATGGCTGCGCAATTGCAGTTTCTTGGTGGCACCGCAGGTGTTGGTGCTATGTCTGTTCCCGTTTCTCAGCCTGTTGAATTGAATCCAACAGCTAACGAATCAAATTCAAAAGAAGTAGCACAAACGGCAAACGTCACTGCCGCTAATGCAGCTAATTCGGTTGAGGTCGAAGTCAGCGAAGAGTTAAAGCTGTCCGACGAACCAGTCGACGAAGCCATCGAGAAGAAGAACAAACGTTTCGCAACCGTCAAATTGATCGAAAGCGATCTGAACGAAAGCCAACAAGCGGCGCTCGCCGAAATTGTGCGAATGCACAACGTGATGACGCCAAAGAGTAAGCAATACGCGCAGGAACATCGGCGTTACATGGCGGACCCGCGAACCGTTTCTGGTTTCCGACCGAACATGAAAGAGATGACGCATCCGATCGTGATTGAGCGTTCAAAGGGCGTGAGTCTTTGGGACATTGATGGGAACGAGTACATCGACTTCACTTGTGGATTCGGCTCGAACATCCTTGGCCATACCCACGACATCACGGTGGCGGCGATCAGCGAACAAGTGCAAAAAGACTACGCGATTGGACCCCAGTCACCCTTGGCGGGCGAAGTCGCGAAACTGTTTTGCGAGATCACAGGCAACGAGCGGATGGCGTTTTCAAACACTGGATCGGAGGCCGTTTTGGGTTGCACACGTTTGGCTCGTAACGCCACGGGACGTGACTTGATCGTGATGTTCAACGGCGACTATCACGGAATTCTTGATGAGGTGATCGCTCGTGGAAGTAAGAAGCTTCAAAGCTTTCCCGCCGCGACAGGCATTCCCAAGGCTCACGTGAACAATACGCTCATCCTGGAATACGGAACGGAAGAGTCGCTTCAGATTATTCGTGATCGAATGGATGACATCGCAGCCGTGCTCGTTGAGCCGGTTCAAAGCCGAACACCTGAGTTGCAGCCGCGTGAGTTCCTCATCAAGCTTCGAGAGCTTACTGAGAATGAGCCGACGGCGTTGATCTTCGATGAAGTCATCTCTGGTCTGCGAATCGGACTGGGCGGCGCTCAAGAATACTTTGGCGTCAAAGCGGATCTCGCTTCGTATGGAAAAATTGTCGGCGGAGGAATGCCGATTGGAATCGTCGCGGGCAAGGCCGAGTATATGGACGGGCTTGATGGAGGTTATTGGCAATACGGTGACGACAGTCGACCGGAAGCCGGGATGACTTACTTCGCCGGAACGTTCGTTCGCCATCCGCTGACTTTGGCAGCGTCGAAGGCGATTCTTGAACACTTGAAAAATGGTGGTCAGCCAATGTACGACCGCTTGAATCAGCTTTCGGATTATCTGGCCAGTGAACTCAATCGCGTATTTGAGGAGTTGGACGCTCCCATGTTCCTGGCGAACTTTGGTTCGCTATTCAAAATTCAATTTGCCCAAGAGCTTGTTTACAGCGAAGTCTTCTTTGCTGGTTTGCGAAGAAGAGGAATGCACATCTGGGATCATCGACCCTGCTTGTTAACGCTTGCTCACTCGAAGGAAGACATCGATCAATTGGTCGACGCCGTTCGTGAAGCAACCATCGAATCACAACGTCACGGATTCATGCCGGGCGAAGGCTACAAAAAAGTCGCTCAAACGTTTGACGCGAACAAGCCACCACAAAAGGGATGTTTGGCCGGCAAAGATCGGCACGGCAATGCGGGCTGGTTCGTTCCGGATTCGCAAAACCCAGGTCAGTTTTTGCAAGTTGGCCTGCCGACTAGTACGAACGAATAAAAAGACGCACAAAAAAGACGCAGTAACGCTGACCAAACTACAAATCCAAAAGATACAACGGAGACTCACCCGTGAGCTCAACCACTAACACATTCACAATCGAAAACTCGCAAGCCTTCGTGCCTGGAGTGGGCGAATCAAAAACTGGAAAACGGTTCGCTGCTTCGGAGGCTCAGTTAGAAGTCTGGCTTTCAAGCACGCAAAGTCACGAGGCGAACTGCGCCTACAACGAAATCAGCTCGCTCGTGATTCGAGGTAGTTTAGATGCTGAACAATTGAAGCGAGCTATCGACCAAGTTGTCATTCGAAACGAATCGTTGCGCGCGACATTTAGTCATGATGGTCAGTTCATGATCGTCGGTCCAAAGCCAAACTACGATTTCAGAATGGTGGATCTGACTCAGGATCAAGCCGTCGATGGCGGACAATTGGCGATCGTTCAAGAGCAAGCCCGATTGCCGTTTGATCTCGTGAATGGCCCGTTATTACGAGTCGTTTTGCAAAAATTTGCCGATGACCATCACAAGCTAACCGTTTCCGCTCACCACGTTATTCTTGACGGTTGGTCGCTGGCTGTTTTCTGTCGTGATCTCGGTTTCATTTACGACTCGCTTGTCGGCGATGCAAAACTCGAGCTACCAACAGCGGATCAGTACCAAGCGTACTCCCAAAAAATGGATGAGTATCTCGTGTCGGACGAAGGCAAGGCGGACGAAGCGTTTTGGGTTGATCAGTTCGCCGATCATATCCCCGTTCTCGATCTTCCGATCCAATCATCGAGGCCATCGCTGCGAACTTATTTGGGACATCGTTACGATCATCAGTTTTCAACCGAGCTTGTTGAAAGCGTACGAAAATTGGGTGCGAAATCGGGTTGCAGTTTGTTCAACACGATGCTCGCCGCGTTCAATGCTTACGTCGCGAGGATCAGCGGCAGTGACGACTTTTGCGTCGGTATTCCAACGGCCGGGCAGGCTGCGATGGATCAGCCAAATTTGATCGGTCATTGCGTCAATACAATGCCACTGCGAACGAAAGTCGACTCCAGTCAAACTTTTGCTGAGTATTTAAAGACCTCCAGAACTGAATTGTTGGATGCGTTTGACCACCAAAGATATTCCTACGGGACTTTGTTAAGAAAGTTGGCTCCGCCTCGCGATCCGAGCCGACCTCCGATGCTGAGCATTTCATTCAACCTTGATCCCGTGATCGATTCGAACACGATCGGATTCAAGGGGCTCGACGTTGAAGTCTTAATCGAGCCTCGGAGTTTTGAGAACTTCGAGTGGTTCATCAATGGCGTAATTCAAGCTGATAAATCCGTCGAGATGCAGGTTCAGTACAACACCGATTTGTATTCCGCCGAAGCGATGGAGTTTTACTTTACAGGCTTTGAAACTTTTCTTGCCAGTTTGGTCGCGAACCGAGACGCGAAAATTTCAGAACACCATTTGATGAGTATCCCACAACGTCAAAAGGTGGTCGTTGACTGGAATCAAACCGAATTGGATTATCCGCTGACGGCGACATTGAGTAGTGAGTTTTCGCGCCAGGCAGCCGAGACTCCAAACAAAGTTGCAGTGAAGTTTGAAAACGTAGAATTAACTTATGCCGAGGTTGAGGCAAGCTCCAACCAAATCGCACGTTACCTCCGTGCCAGTGGAGTCACGCAAGGTGATCTCGTTGGTATCTGCGTTGAACGCAGCGAGCAGATGTTTGTCAATCTTTATGGAATCATGAAGTCGGGCGCGGGCTACGTTCCACTTGATCCGGCTTATCCAAGTGATCGTTTGCAATACATGTGCGATCATTCGGATCTCAAGTTGATTGTCACGCAAGCGAGTCTGACAGAACGAGTGGCGGCGTTTAACAAGCCGCAAATTGTAATTGATTCCGTCGCCGCTGAAATTGACAAGCTTGATCAAAGCCCGGTCGAAGCGTTCGCGCAGCCGTCTGATATTTGTTACGTGATCTATACCTCTGGTTCGACCGGCAAACCCAAGGGCGTGCAAGTGCCACACGGGGCTGTGGTAAACTTTTTGTACGCCATGCGGCAGACGCCAGGGTTTGGAGCTGACGACTCTATCCTCGCAGTGACAACTTTGTCTTTTGACATCGCCGTGTTGGAACTCTACTTGCCAACGATCTTTGGTGGGCGGGTTGTGATTCTGGATAGTTTGACATCGGCCGATGGAACCAAGTTGGCGAATGAACTTGAGCGAAATCAAATCTCGATCATGCAGGCGACGCCAGCAACTTGGCGATTGATGATTCAATCGGAATGGGCCGGGAAGAAAGATCTTAAAGTTCTTTGTGGTGGCGAGCCGATGCCTCAGGATCTTGTCGGACCATTGTTGGATCGCTGTGATGAACTTTGGAATATGTATGGACCAACGGAGACGACGGTTTGGTCTGCGGCTTTTAAAATCACTTCCGCATCAGCACCGATTCTGATTGGAAAACCAGTCGGAAACACACAGATTTATGTCTTGGACGCTTATGGAAACGAAGTCCCCGTCGGATGCGAGGGCGAAGTCTTCATTGGCGGCGCGGGTGTGACATTGGGGTACTTGAACCGCCAAGATCTGACTGACGAACGTTTCGTGGAGAATCGTTATCGCAATCCATTCACGTCCTACGTGAGCGATCAGCTTTACAAGACCGGCGACCTCGCGAAATACACTTTTGACGGTGACATTCAGTTCCTGCGTCGCAATGACAAGCAAGTTAAAGTTCGAGGATTCAGAATTGAACTTGGTGAGATCGAACAGACGATTGAAACTCATCCAGCGGTGCAGCAGAACGTTGTCATCGTTCGAGAAGACACCGTTGGCGACACAAGGTTGGTCGCGTACGTGATCGTCAAACCTGGACACGCGTTTGACGCTGGATCCTTGCGTGATCACCTTCGGCAGTCAGTCCCATATTACATGGTGCCTCAGCATTTCGTTGAACTTGACGCGATGCCACAAACGAACAATGGCAAGATTGACTATAAGTCGCTTCCTGCTCCTAGCACTGAGGTCGCTGAACCCGCAGAAACATGTGCTCCAAATTCGCCCGCAGAAAAGTACTTGGCAAGCGTTTGGGAAGAGGTCTTGGAGACGGACGACGTTGATTTGAACGATACGTTTTTTGATATCGGTGGTCATTCGTTGTTGGTGATGAAAGTCATTTCGACCGTGCATGATAAGACTGGGATCAAACTTGGGCCGCAAGATTTCCTGATGTGCACGCTTGAACAGTTGGCTGACAAGATTGCCGAGTCGTTTGCGTTTAAAGACGAGAACATGGCATCGGAAAAATCGGATGATCGTACTGAAGCTGTTGAATCTCTGCCAGAAAAAGAAAGTGGCGGAGAAGCGGCTGATTCGAATGTGGGAAAAGAAAAGAAGGGAATGTTTCGGAACTTGAAAGGGTTCTGGGATTAAGTGAATTGAAAACGTGAATTGTAAGCTCTAGCCTCGGGCCAGTTGATCGAGTGTTTTGTTTTGCTGGTTATTCCCGCCCGAGGCTAGCGCCTTCGGCTCACTATTGATCGAGCATCTTAGTTTGAGATGGGCCCAAGAGTTTAACCCAAAACCGGTTTTTAAAGTGTAGAACAGTTGTCCTCAACTGTTCCGCCGAACGCGAGAGTAAGAGTGTAATTAAGAATAAGATTATGAGTAAGAGTAAGAGTAAGAGTAAGAGTAAGAGTATGAGTATGAGTATGAGTAAGAGTATTTGAGAGAGAGATGAGTCAACGTTTTTTCGGACAACCTGAATCGCCACTTTTCGGCGTCTACCACGCGGCCCGCGGTCGAAACAAAAGCGGCGTGCGCGCCGTAGTCATTTGTCCGCCGATTGGTCAGGAATACATCCGAACACATTGGGGGCTTCGGCTTCTCGCCAGTCAACTTGCTCGGGCTGGAGTTCACGTCTTGCGTTTCGACTATCACGGAATTGGCGATTCAACCGGCACCGTCGAACAAGTCGACGCACTCGACGTTTGGAAGCAAAACATCAAAGATGCGATTGACCACGTCAAGCAAATTTCCAATGCGGAAACCGTGATGTTGATCGGGCAACGATTCGGCGGAACGCTTGCGGCAGAAGTTGCCAGCGAGCGAACGGATGTCAATTCAGTTGTGCTTTGGGAACCGATTGCCGATGGCAACGAGTACCTTGAGAGCTTGCGCAAAATGCACTCGACGATGGTCGATCTTTGGGTTTGCAAAATGAAAACGCCCGACGATGAATATGGCGAAGAGATTCTTGGGTCGTATTACCGACGGTCGTTGCTTGAAGAAATGGCAGAGGCGCGACTTTGCGAGCGAGAGCTTATTTTGCCGCAACTAATCATTGATGTGGAATCCGAAGAGCAAAAGTATTCGCACATCGAGCCGAGCCTTCAAAAAGTCATTATCGAGGAAAATGAAGGGAGTTGGAGTGACTTACGCGTCCTAGAAACGGCGCGCTTGCGACCCAAGACGACACGCACGATTGCGAAAACAGTCAAAGACATGTTCGCTCGACTAGACAAGTTTGGAGCGCTTGATTCAATGGAATTAAAGCAGGCGAACGATTCAACGCCGGAGGCACTCTAATGCGTGAAACGGTTTGCAATTTTGGACCAGCCGACGGGCTGTTTGGAATCTTGACAACTCCAGATGACGACGTGAAAGTTAACGGCGCTCCAATTGCGCTGATTTTGAATGCAGGAATTGTGCATCGAGTTGGCCCCTTCCGAATGCACGTCAATTTGGCGCGGTCACTTGCCGCTCAGGGATTTTCAACGATGCGAATTGATTTGTCGGGCCTGGGCGACAGTTCACCAAGAACTGGAAAGCTTGAAACCGAGAATCGCGCCGAGATGGACGTCGCAGATGCAATGGACTTCTTAACGCAGCAGACTGGCGTCGAAGAGTTCGTGTTGTTGGGGCTTTGTAGTGGCGCCTACAACTCTCACAAAGTTTCGGTCAGAGACAAACGAATTGTCGGTGGCGTCTTTATGGACGGAATCGTTTTTCGAACGTTTGGCTACTATTTGAGGCAACATGTCGTTCGTTATTTGCGGCCTCGTTTTTGGCGGAACGCGATCAAACGTCGTTGGGTTCAAGAAGTCTCTGCCGGAGATGAGGACGGTGAGTCGCTTGCTGCAGGAGAGTTTTTTAACGTCGATGGAATGACCGTCGATAGCGTGATCAACGACTTGAACAAGCTGATGAATCGTGGTGTTCAAATGTTATTCTTGTACACCGACGGATACGATGACATTTGCGGTCGATCTCAATTCAAAGAGATGTACGGATTTCAACCGGACGATGGCCAACTGCAAGTCGAATACTATCCAAAGTCCGAACACACGTTTCGGCTAATGGAAAACCGCAAGGCAGTTTGTGATCGAGTTTCCGAATGGTTTTCGAGCCAATTCAGACCGGCTTCCGTGAATTGATACGGAAAGGTATTGGGATTGCTGATTCCAAATTAGATGCTCTTGGTATTAAAGCCTTATGACCACGGAGTGATCAACGACGATCAGTGTCGTTGATTTCTCCGAAATCTC
>CAYMFZ010000261.1:0-5153 GCA_964389585.1 uncultured Pirellulaceae bacterium
GGTAAAGATGGAATGCCTAAGCCGGAAACGCACCCGATCGTTTCTGTGGGGGAGTTTGGAAAAGCGGAATCGTTGCTTCGACCGGCAGGCCGGGCAAGATTTGGCGGACGATCAGTCGATGTGGTTAGCGATGGTTCGTTTGTCGAATCGGGAACCCAAGTTCGTGTCATTCGAATCAAAGGTAACATCATTACCGTTTCAGCAGTCAGCGATTCGGAAGTTGAAACTGAAAATCGTATTGAAGACTAATCAAACCTCGTGACATTCAACCCTCAAATTGCCTAGTGTCCTTGATCGGGAAATATGCTTTGGCCCGTGAAAAGCAACGCTTTTTGTTCGTAAACCTCCAGCTCTACCGGCAAAATTTGGAAAACTGGCGAAATATTCTTGCAATCTTATTTGTTTCTTTGCTTCAACCCTTTATGCTTATGGAGTCGCAACCGATGGTTACGTTGATTTTGGGTTGGCGACAAGTTTAGATTAAGGTTTTGAGAAATGGCTGAAGGTACAATCAAACGATTGACAGACAAAGGTTTTGGATTTATTGACACTGGAACGAACCAAGATATGTTCTTCCACTCGTCAAACGTTGAAGGCACATCTTTCGACGAATTGCGTGAAGGACAAAAAGTCTCGTACGTAGAAGGCCAAGGTCCTAAGGGACCACGTGCTGAGCAAGTAACTCCTGTCTAGGACTTACTTTCCAAGACAACGTTTTAGCTAACGTGTTAGTTAAACAGGAAAGCCGACGATCACTCGTCGGCTTTTTTTATGCGCGACGTTTAATCCCCGTAACGATTTGGAAAACTATGCGACTTTCTCATACTTTGGGCTTCTGCCTACTACTCTTCGCAATATCCTTGCTGAGCCAACTCCAAGCTCAGGAAGTTTCGTCAATCGAACACAATGCGAGTAGTGCCGACCGATGTCGAAGAATTGTTGAACATTCATTATCCAAATTTTACGTTCCAGCTTGTATGGACCAAGCTGGCGGATACCACGAAGCGATTGATGACAGTGGCAAGTTTGTTACTGGCGAGAAGTTTCTGACTCTTCAGGCAAGACAGGTTTGGTTTTTCAGCAACCTTGCGGTCAACGATATTGATCAAGCAGAGTCACTCCGGCTGGCAGAGCATGGACTCGATGGGCTGCGAAAGCTTTTCTACGACAAGAAAAATGGTGGCTACTTCTTAAAGATAGGCAAAGACGGTTCGGTGATTGACAATCGGAAGCATGCTTATCCACTTTCATTCGTCATCTACGGCTTGGTCGAACTTCATCGAGCCAACGGAGACGAGTCGGTTCTAGATGAAGCACTTAAGCTATTCGAGCTCTTAGAAAAGCACTGTTACGACGCCGCGCACGGTGGCTACTACGAACTGTTTGATAAAGAATGGAAGAAAATAACTGACACCGAACAATGGGGCGTTGTCGGTACGGTCGGATTCAAAACTTACAACACGCATTTGCATTTGTTAGAAGCCTTCACCCAACTCTATATCGAAACGAAAAACGAATTGGTCGGAAAGCGATTGGCAGAGCTTATCGAAATCTGCACGGTCACGATTAAACATCCCAACCACCGTTGCAACATCGATGCTTGGACGACCGATTGGAAAATGGTTGAGACTGAAAAAAATCTTCGCGTTAGTTATGGCCATGACCTTGAATGTGCCTGGCTTGTTTTGGCTGCGGCTGATGCACTTGGGAAACGCTCGGATTCGTTAAACAATTGGGCCGTTACCATCACTGAGCATGCGATCGAATTTGGATTGGATAAAGTGCATGGTGGTTTTTTCTACTCAGGACCGCTTGGTGAACAGTCGGAAGATCGAAAAAAAGAATGGTGGACGCAATCGGAAGCTCTGCTTGGATTGATTACTATCCATAAGATTACAAATGACGAGAAATACTTGACACTTTTTAAGGAGACTCTCGATTTTGTGGAAAGGAATCATGTCTCACCCGATGGCGGCTGGTTTGCTCAACTCAATGAAGACGGATCATTGGGGCAAAACAAATCAAGAACTTCGATGTGGCAAGGCGGATATCACAATGGACGAGCTCTCTTAATGTCTGAAGCATTGCTCCGGTCGCTTGATTAGTTTGATGAGGCGAGATTAAAGAATGAACTAACTGAGAAGCGACGAATGATTCGGTTCTTAAGTCATGACTATGACAATGTAAACGATCTGTAATTCGAACCGTTGTGACAAGGATTCTCATGTTGTCGACGGGGAATTCAATTTTTGAGTGCGACAGATTGAGCCAAGCGTCTCGTTATTGGATTCAATCTCTCAAATTGAGGCGCCCAAGAAGGTGTTGCCTTGAAAATCACGCAAATACGTTTGGTAAATATGAAAATCTCAGTTTGGCACAGCAGTTGCCTAACTATATTGTTGTGAACGGGCCGATAGCCCTCCTCTTATCTCACCGCCGTCTCATGGGTGCCCGTTCATCCTGCCATCATCCGCAAGCGAGCAACGTCCTGTTGCTCGCTTGTTTTTTTGCGCACTGTGTTAGGAACAGGAGCGGTGAAAGGAATGGCCACGCCGTGAGCGCTGTTCTTGTAAGTATTCAGGGCGTTAACGAAATAAATCATTTGTTCGTTTCACTCGGCAAGTGAATAACAAACAATCTCTTTGTCATTGCGAGCGAAAACGCACTTGTGCGCGAAAGCGGGATGGCTCCAAACGATCTTACGTCCTCGCGTCTCGGCCGTTGGCTCAATCATTTTGGCTCGGCCCAACTCTTGATAACCGGAGGGTGTCATTTTCGCGATCAGCAACTCGCCCTGCTCCGTCGCTATGTACCAATGTTCTCCGTTTCTGACGATGAACCCTGTGGTGCTCGACGCAGGACGACCGTCTGGAGCCGTGGCGAGATCTTCCCAAACGCGTTGACCTGAAACCAAATCGACACAACGCAAATGGCCTTTGACATCAACGCCATAGATGTAGCCGTCGTGAACAACGGGTGGGTTGTGATCGGGCTGCAATCCTTTGCCCTGCCAGACTTCGGTCACTGCCGGCTTCTCTGAATCTAACTTCAACAAGACGGAACTGCCTTGAAGCGCCGTGATAAGCAAATGCTCCTTGTGTTTGATTGGCGCTACGATCGACATGGCGTAGGCAGGCGTGATTTTGAAAGACCAATAAGACTTGCCCGTTTTAGGGTTGAGGCTGTTCAGCGACTCAGAATGCCAAATAAGCAACTGCTCAGTTCCACCCGCTTCGATGAGCGTCGGAGGGCAATAGCCGATGTCTTTAGTTGAAAGTGCCTTCCAAACTTCTTTCCCGTTGTTCTTGTCAAACGCGACGGCGCAACTTCCTTTGCCGCCGACGAGGCAATACAACAAATCGCCGTGAACAAGCGGGTGAGCGGCGTGTCCCCAAATGGAAGACTCCTTGATGTTGTATTCATTCTTGAGGTTCTTTGACCAGACTAGTTCACCATCTTCAACCTTGAAACAATTCAAATGTCCTTCGGCACCCAGCATGTAAACTTTGTCGCCGTCAACCGTTGGAGTCGCGCGAGGACCCAATGCATACGAAATACTGTACGGGCAGTCGTATGATTTAGTCCAAATTTTCTCTCCAGTGGTTCGGTCGAGACAATGGATTCTTTCCGATCCCTTGAGTTGACTTCGCTTGCTCGGATTGAAGGTCCCGTCTCCTTCCGTTTTGACGTAGTCGGTTACGAATACTCGATCGCCGACGACTGCAGGTCCAGAAAAGCCAGATGCAATCGGTTGTCGCCAAACCACTTTCAATCCGGCATCAGGAATCGACTTGATGATTCCAGATTCGTTCCAAGTGCTGTCTCGATTCGCTCCAAGCCACTGATTCCAATCGTCTGCCACGACGACCTGCAAAGTACATGCGAGCATCAAAATGGTTAATCCGGTTGTTTTCCAGTTCATGGCTTCTTTCAAGTGTTATTGTGTTTTCGAGATGAAAGGTCGCGTAACGAAAGTCGTTGACTGCTCCGCGATAGTCGTTGATTGCTCCGCAATCATAACGCGCATTGCGTGGACTACTTATCTCAAAGGTTGTCCTAATCGAAAGCTTCGCAAGCATAGCGAAATCTTTGCGTCCAACAGTCTGGTCTATCGCGGATTCACGAGGTTATATGCGTCAGCCCAAACCAGGGCACGAACTGTTCACAAAAAAAGACAGGCGTTTTGGCCTGCCTTGTGTTGATCTTACTGAATCGTTTGATCCAGAATTCTTTTTGCAAATTCCGCGGTTCAGGTATTACTGGTCACGAGTGGTTTGAGCGCCTGATCGTGCTGAGCCCTTGCAAACGACTTTTAAAAACCCCTGCTGTACCATTCCTCGTTGAACGGCTTGTTTGTTATATACAACGCCATAACCGACTACGTTTCCTGTGCTCGCATCACCCACGTAGCATACGGATTGACTTGGTGCATCGTTGCCAGGCAGCCCGCCTTGGAAGAAAAAGTTTCCGGTGGTCATCATATATTCCGGCTTGCCTGCTTTGCCGCCTCCAACAGCCAGATCGGTTGCTGCACTCGCTCGGTAGATTCCACCGACCTGTCCTGTCCGGTTGTTAAGCAACCAGCATTGGAGATTGCCGGTCAAGTGGTCAAGCACGTACAAGCCTTCGACGTTCGGCTCGATTAGCCCAGTTGCCATCGACATTGATTTTGTTCGGGCGGAAGTTCCGGCCTTTAGTTCTATCGGAGGCATATTCTGAATTTGTCGATCTTGAGCAAGTCGGTTTCCAACATAGACGCCAACTCCGGTGGTCGTCCCAATTAGCAGCGCGAGTGCCAAAGACCTTGCCGCAAAAATTATTACTCGTTTGCTTTTCATGCTTTTCTCCGATACCGAATTTGAACCGCTTTCTTCCATGTTGAACAAGCGGCTGCCCCTCACCGATTCTATCTGGATCTTTTATGAGGACAAACGTCTCGTTAGAATTTTCTCAAAGCCTGCCATTCTTCGTTGGCTTACGTTATCATTGGTTTCGAGTGAGATTGGTGAACAATTCAGCTTTTTATTGATAAAAACAACAGGAAACTTCAGATGGTAAACCGGATTGTACTCGCACTATTGGTCTGTAGCTTTTGGGTGCCTGTTGTGGTCACTGCCCAAGTCGTAACCGAATCCGAAGTGGCAGACTCTGTT
>CAYMFZ010000261.1:5163-7765 GCA_964389585.1 uncultured Pirellulaceae bacterium
GTTCAAGACGAGTCAAAAAACGCTGGTGAGAGTAAGTCTGAAGGTGAAAGTAAAATAAAAGTTCTGATCGTCGACGGCCAAAACAACCACGGCGCTTGGCCCAAGTCGACGATCATGATGAAAGATTACCTAGAGTCATCAGGCAAGTTTACGGTCGACATCAATCGCACCAAGTTCACTTGGAAGGGTGGTCAGTTGCTTTCGGATTTTCCGCTCGACGATGGCAAGACTTATGAAGACCTTAAAAAAGCCAAAACAGATCCGGACTTTAAGCCTGAGTTTGCCAACTATGATGTTGTGCTTTCCAATTTTGGCTACGGAGCCGCCGACTGGCCTGTTGAGACGCAAAAGGCTTTTGAAGAGTTTATGAAATCAGGTGGAGGCTTCGTTTCAATTCACGCTGCTGACAATTCGTTTCCGACTTGGAAAGCCTACAACCAGATGATTGGGCTTGGCGGCTGGGGTAATCGAAACGAGAAAGATGGGCCCTACATTTATTACAACGACAAGAATGAAATCGTTCGAGACGATTCCAAAGGCAACGGTGGCGGGCACGGACCACAGCATGAATTTTCTGTCGTCATTCGTGACGAAGATCATCCGATTACCAAGGGCCTTCCCGCTGAGTTCATGCACACGAGAGACGAGCTTTACGAACGGCTTCGAGGCCCAGGCGAAAACATGAACATCCTCGCAACCGCTTTTGCTTCACCTAAATTCAAGGGAAGCGGACGACACGAGCCGACCATGATGACGATCGACTACGGCGAGGGCAGGATTTTTCATTCGACGCTTGGCCATGCAGATTACTCTTTTGAATGCGTTGGATTTCAAACGCTTTTGTTGCGTG
The DNA here is from genome assembly GCA_964389585.1 of uncultured Pirellulaceae bacterium. GTDB lineage: Bacteria > Planctomycetota > Planctomycetia > Pirellulales > Pirellulaceae > Mariniblastus. Next base: position 6,014 of record CAYMFZ010000261.1, read on the forward strand.
GAACTGAATGGGCTGCGACCGGGAAAGTCACCGTTGAAATTCCTGAAGACTTTCCAACCGCGGACAAATCTAGCTCTCGCCCGTTTAAGTCCGCGAAAGCCAAAGCATCGAAATAGAAAGCGTAGGAAGCGTAAATCTTGAGCCGGCCCCATGGGTGTCACAGTTTGCCGCGCGTTTTAAGATTGCTTAGTTCGATTCGAATGAATCGTAAACAAGCCAAGTTCCGGTGGGCTACAAATTCGAATGGATTCGTCCCCCGAGATTCCGCGACTGACATGCATCAAAATGTCGTCAACTTGAAACGTTCCTGAGGCGTAGAGTACGCCATACTTACTGGGGGCGACCAAAGGGCCAATGAACGGAATTGCGATTTGTCCACCGTGCGTGTGCCCAGCAAACATCAATTCGAATCCACGCCCACGCGCCCAATCGATTTGGTCGGGGCTATGGCTTAGCAGAATGCGCAAGTCCGCTTCGGCGGGAGATTCATTCAACGAATCGACATCGCGATACCAAGGCAGTTCGTTGCCAGTCAGTTGGATCGTCGCGCCATTGAAAACAACTTCGCTCCATTGACCAGAAGCCTGAATAAGTCCGCACCGCGAGAGCCGGTCGCGAAGCCCGATTTCGTCCTTCATCCGACGGTCGTGATTGCCAAGCACGTAGTAGACTCCCAGTTTCGAGTTCAATCGGCCAAGCGTTTTTTCAAACCAATCAAGGCAGTGGCTTTCGTCAATGATGTCGCCCGTGATGACGACCAAATCGGGACCAAAGCGGTTTGCTTCTTCGACAATGCGTTGAAAATACTCGATTCCGATGTGACCCGTAAAATGAAGATCAGAAATCTGACAGATCTTCAATCCATGTAACTTTTCGAGAACATCTAATTCCAGTGTCATTTCTTGAAGCGTTAGTTTGGTTGCTTCATTAAATGGAATGCGAGCCAAAATATTGGGAACGCGTCCATGAGTTAACGGAACGTCCAGTTCTGATTTGAGGTCAAGCCAAGTTCGCTTCGTTGAAACCACGGCTTTTGGAAGACGCATTGTGGATTTGCGGTAAATCCATCGACAAGTGAAAAAGATGCCCGCCAGAACGCAAATGTAGAAGTAGAAAAAAGTGGTTGGGTGAAAAGTCAGCGCTTCCAACGTCAGACTTCTTTTAAGAATCAGAATCGCGGCGATCCAAACGAACGGAATCGCAACAGCCAAGATGATCATTTTCTCGGATGTCTTGCGAGTTGAACGCGGCCAAGCAGTCGCATGGATTCGATTGAACAAGACACACCAAATTCCAAAGTGGCCTATGAATCCCATCATGAACTTAAGCCAATCCATGTTTGCTGCTGTTGCCTGATGGTGAGTGTTTAGAACCTGTCTCAAAACCAAGAGGTTAATCGGCATTGAGCCGAAGGCCTTAGCCTCGGGCTGGAACAACCAGCAAAAATGCGCCGCCGCTCGTTAAGTTGACCCGAGGCTTAGCGCCAACGGCTCACAACTTTTGGATAGGCTCTTGGTCAGGCAAGATGGTAAATGAACCCAGAAAATTTTAGAAGGCGGGATTCTTGGTCAAACCGCAGTTGGCGCGACCATCGCTTCGACGACTTCGATCAGTTGGTCCAATCGGAATGGCTTAAACAGAACCGCATTGGCTTTGAGGCCTGCCTGTCGGGCTTTCACAATCGAATGGCCTGGGTCGTAGCCAAAGCCTGTCATCAAAATCAGTGGTGGCTCTTGAACGAGCTCTTTAAGC
>CAYMFZ010000262.1:0-7740 GCA_964389585.1 uncultured Pirellulaceae bacterium
GTAGGGTTGAAACAAAAATTGATTGCGGTCGTTGTCGTCAGGATGACCGATCGGATCGCAAGCAAATGAGGTTGTTATGAGTTCAGTCGCAAAACAAAAGCAAGAGTCGGCCCGAGGCGGTCTTTTGTCGGAGTTGTTTCAGTTTGGTTTGTATAAGCCAAATCAGGGGCGAATCGTCCGGCAGGTGACGTTTTTGTCGATCGCTTTGCTTGGGTGTTTGGTCGCTTGGGAAGTCAAGCGGTCGGCGTTGTTTTCAAGTCTGGGTGCCGGAAGTTATTTGGTGATGATCGCTGTGGCGGCGGTCATGATCTGGTTCGCTTTTCGAATCGTTAACTATTCGGTGTTCGCGGATTTTTTGATTGCTGTCGAAGCTGAGATGAACAAGGTCTCGTGGCCCTCGCGGCGAGAGCTTTGGAACGCGTCGCTTGTCGTGATGTTTGTGATTTTTTCAATGGCTGCGTTTCTGTTTTTGTTTGATGCGATTTGGACAGTGATCTTTGAGGCGATTGGAATTCGTTACTCGGATAGTCAGTCGTTCTTTGGAATGATTCTCAAATTCTTTGGTTTAGGTGGGTAGATGACGGAGGAAGAGGCAGTTTCGGGCGAAGTCGAATCGCCAGAAGAGCTCGAAGCGACGGATGTCGCTGCCGAGTCGGATGATTCTGCGCTCGAGTCCCCGCTTGAAGAGGGTGGCGGTCAGGCTGTTGGGTCTGAGGGTCCCGAAGAGGATCTGAATGAGTTTGGGTTTTCGGCTGAAGACATGGTCGACGACGATGACCTCGAGGAAGAAGATGAAGACGAGGATGTTTCGCCAATCGAAGAGTTCGTTGATGAGTCGGCGCTGCCGACGGGCGACGAAGTCGAGATGGATTGGTACATCCTTAAGGTTCAGGTTAACCGTGAAAATTCAATTTGTGATGCGTTAAAGCGGCGTGTCAAAGTCGCTGGGTTGGAGCATTATTTCGGCGAAGTTTTGGTGCCAACAGAAGATGTCCGAGAGTTTAACAAAGCTGGAAAGCAGCGAATTACCAAACGTAAGCTGTATCCCGGTTACATCGTTGTGAATATGTCGATCAACGATGATTCTTGGTTTCTCGTTCGCGAGACATCGGGGATTGGTGATTTTACGGGTGCGGCTGGTAAGCCTGCTGCTCTGTCGCCGGAGGAAATTTCTCGAATCATCGCCACGACAAAACCAGAAGTTGAAGAAGATGGTGAGGAGAGTATTAAGACGTCGATTCCGTTCAAGGTAGGTGATCGCGTCCGGGTTAAGGAAGGCTATTTTCAGAATCACGAGGGTGAAGTTTCCGCAGTTGATGAGCGGAATGGTCGCATCACTGTGATGATTAATATTTTTGGCCGGCTGAATCCGGTGGAGCTAGATCACTGGCATGTTGAAAACGTTTGATGGCGATCGTGCCGCGACGTTTGGCGTAAGTGGTTTGACATAAGTGGTTTGGCTTGAATAGGAAAAGAAGAAAGAGCTATGGCGAAGCAAGTTACAGGTGAAGCGAAATTTCAAGTTCCAGGTGGTCAGGCAACGCCTGCTCCTCCGGTTGGTACCTCGTTGGGTAAGTTCGGTATCAACCTTGGTCAGTTCGTTCAGCAGTTCAATGACCGGACTAAGGAATACAACGGCACACCGATTCCTGTGATCGTGACGGTTTACAACGATCGCTCTTTTGATTTCGTCACAAAAAGCCCGCCTGCTGCTTCGATGCTGAAGATTGCTGCCGGAATTGCCAAAGGCTCAGGTGTTCCCAATCGCGATAAGGTCGCAACGGTTACACGAAAGCAGATCGAAGAGATCTGTGAAAAGAAAAAAGAGGACTTGAATGCTCGTGATCTTGATCATGCCTGTCGGATGATCGAAGGAACGGCTCGAAGTATGGGTATTGATGTTGTTGATTAATTGATGGTCAACAGTTGGTTTTGCTGGACGGGCACGGATGGCGTCGAGCGTTTTGAAATAGCGTTTAAGAGTAAAGTTGAAGAGCAATGAAGCGTTCAAAGCGATATAACGAAATTGTCACGAAGGTCCCTGAAGAGCCTGTAGATCTGGCAAAAGCCGTTGAGATTCTCAAGGGTTTTGATGGCACCAAGTTTGATCAAACGGTCGAGATTCATATGAGTCTTGGTGTTGATCCCAAACAGGCAGATCAAATCGTGCGTGGCTCGATCGTGCTTCCGCACGGCATTGGGAAGACTCAACGAGTGGTTGTGTTCGCTAAAGATGCCGCCGCCGATGCAGCCAAGGCTGCAGGTGCTGATGAAGTCGGGCAGGAAGATCTAGCCAAAAAGATCAGTGATGGCTGGCTTGATTTCGATGTTTGCATTGCTTCGCCAGACATGATGGGCGTGGTTGGCCCGCTTGGTCGAGTACTTGGCCCGCGAAGCCTGATGCCTTCTCCGCGTGCTGGAACAGTGACGCCAGATGTTGCTAAGGCTGTTGAGGAATACAAGGCCGGTAAGGTTGAGTTCCGAAATGACAACGGCGGAAATGTACATGCTGTTCTTGGGCGGTTGAGCTTCTCGGCTGATCAGCTTCAGGAAAACATTAGTGCCTTTTTGAAGTACATTGAGTCGCTCAAGCCAATGTCGATCAAAGGGACCTATGTCAAAAGCGTTTCGTTGGCAGCAACGATGAGTCCTGGTGTTCCGCTGGCTGCTTAACCTTGGTCAGGCTACTGATCCAAGTTGTTCAGTTGCCTCTTATTCTGCGGTCCCGGCGAAAATCTGTGTTCAGATCGCTAGATTGAAATTCAAAGAGCAAAGCTATGAGTAAGTTTGTAAAAGACATAATGACAAAGGACCTCGTCGGTAAATTAGACGGGGTTTCAGATTGCGTTCTTGTGGACGTGATCGGAATGGAAGCCAATGACGCGACGGCTTTGCGAAAGCGGCTTCGCGAAAAGGGCATCGGCATGATGGTTATCAAAAATAGCCTTGCTCGCCGGGCCACTGAAGGAACTTCGCTTGCTCCGGCTTTCGAAGGCATTGACGGATCGCACGCTGTGCTTTGGGGGGCTGATGATTTCGTCACGCTTGTCAAAGAGGTGACTGAGCTTGATAAGGACGAAGAGACCTTTGAAAAGTTTGAAGCCCGTGGCGGCGCAATGGATGGCGAACAGTTGACACCCGCGCGTGTTAAGGAAATCAGTAAATGGCCATCTCGGGCTGAACAGCTCAGTATGTTGGTCGGCCAAGTGCTTGGCCCTGGTTCAACTTTGGTCGCTCAACTTAAAGGTCCTGGTGGCTCGCTGGTCAGCCAGATCAAGCAAAAGGGTGAAGAGTAATTTTAGAAATCAACGGCGTCTGATGGCGTCGGAGAAATAGAGTTCGGTTGCCAGAACGCGGAGTCGGCAAGTCGAATATGAGCGTTGAAGTCGCACTTGCGATCAACGGTCATTCAAAAAAGTGTTCAATTTGAAAATGATTTTTTGAGTAGTAGGTTCCGCAGCCTTAAGCTCAACGATACGAAAGGTGACTCCAATGTCCGAAGAAGCAACCGTAGAATACTCAGCAGACGCGAAAAAGCTTGGCGATCAAATCGCTGGGATGACACTTAAAGAAGCCAAAGAGCTTAGCGATTACCTCGAGAACGAGCACGGCATCAAAGCTGCTGCTGGTGGCGGAGTTGTCGTAGCTGGCGGTGGCGGTGGTGGTGGCGGCGAAGAAGCTGAAGCAAAAACAGAATTCGATGTCGTGTTGACAGGATTCGGTGACAAGAAGCTTGACGTCGTGAAAGTTGTTAAGACTGTCACGGGTGCCTCGTTGATGGACGCCAAGAAAATGGTTGAAAGTTGCCCAGCAACTTTGAAAGAAGCCGTTTCTAAAGAAGATGCTGACAAGATCAAGACTGATGTTGAAGCAGCTGGTGGAAGCATCGAAGTTAAGTAGTTTGCGGAAAATTCAAGTTGAACTCACTTCTGGCCTCGGCGTTTTGCGGGGGCCAGATGTTGGTGTTTAGCTAGAAAAGATAGTGTCGTCATGGAAGGGAATGGCTCCATGGCACGCTGCACTCAGTTTTGCGTCGGTTTTTGACCGGTGATGTTTCTGTTGTGTGGCGGTAGATTGACAGCCAATCCAGCGTGTTCGTTTACCCGTCGATTGCAATTCGAATCGTCCCACCCTGGGCTTATCCCGAAAGGGGTTCGAATGGTACCGACCAATTCAGGGAACTTTATGCTCTCGAATCGCACTCTCGAACATTTTTTTTGGTTCCTGAGTTTGTGTGTGGAATTGGTGCGCGCCCGTATGGTGCTTGGCTTGGGCATTGGCCCGCGAAATGAAAACGACACTCTTTCAAGATCATCAGCTTTAAATCCTTCGATTGTGACCCGCGCAATTGATACCTCACTTACTCGCATAAACTGATACCGGAGATTCTGCGCTTATGGCAACCCCAGTTGAGCGACGACTTGCGCCAGAAAAAGTACGTGTTTTTGGAAGTGGCCGGGATTACCAAGTCCCGCCGGATCTTACAAAAATCCAAACCCACAGCTATCAAGCGTTTCTTCAGACGGATGTTCCGATGGAGAAACGGAAGGCTCAGGGTATTGAAGGTGTACTTCAAGAAATTTTCCCAATTGAAAGCTACGACAAAAAGCTTCAACTCAGCTACGTGCGTTACGAGTTGGGCAAGCCGCGGTACACGCCGTCGGAATGTCGGCAGCTACGTTTGACCTACGGACAGCCGTTCCGCGTCTGGTTGCGTTTGGAAAAAGAGCAGCCGGTCGAAGAAGAAGTGTTTCTAGGTGACATTCCAATCATGCTTGGTGGTGGTGAGTTCATCATCAATGGTGCCGAGCGTGTTGTCGTTAGCCAGCTTCATCGAAGTCCTGGAATCGACTTCGTGATGGAAGCCGATACGACTTCTGATCGTAAGCTTGCCAGTTGCCGCGTCATTCCCGAACGTGGAAGTTGGATTGAAGTCAATGCGACCAAGAAGGACGCGCTGACTGTTCGAATCGATCAAAGCGGTAAGTTTTCAGCGCTGACATTGCTTCGCGCGATGGATCCGAAATACGGAGAAGACTCCGCGATTATCAAAGCGTTTTATGACACTGCGAAAGTCAAAATTGCTGATCGACGAAGTGCCGGAAAGCTCGAGGGCAAGATCGCAGTTGACGATATTATCTATCCGTCAACGAGTGAAAAGGCTGGCGAGATTATCGTCGAAGTCGGACACAAGATTACGGCTGACGCTGCTGAAATTATTTGTACTTCGGGTGTCAAAGTCTGTGAGATCATGCCTGCCCCACGCACGCCACTGATTTTCAATTCATTGATCGATGACGCCACCTCCAGCCATGAAGAAGCGTTACTGCGAATCTACCAACGCTTGCGTCCTGGTAATCCGCCAGCGCTTGAAAAAGCTCGAACGTTGTTCAATGAGAAGTTCTTCGACTCCAACCGATATCGCCTTGGGCGAGTCGGTCGATTCCGTATCAATCGAAAATTGGATCTTGGTGTCTCGGAAAAAGAGATGACGCTTCGTCCAGACGATATCCTCGCCTCGATTCGATATATCCTTGAGCTTTCAACGCCTGGTGGCGATGCCCACGTTGACGATATTGATCACTTGGGTAACCGACGTCTGCGGACGATCGACGAGTTGGCTTGCGACGAGATGCGAAAGGGCTTCTTAAAGCTTCGTCGCACCGTCCAAGAGCGAATGAGTCTCAAAGAGCAGGATGACATGACGCCTCGTAGTCTCGTCAATCCGAAAAGCATCTCTGCGGCGATCGAATACTTCTTCGGTCGTGGCGAACTTTCACAAGTCGTTGACCAGACCAACCCGCTTTCTCAGCTAACTCACGAGCGTCGTTTGTCAGCGTTGGGTCCTGGTGGTTTGAACCGGAAACGTGCGGGCTTTGAAGTTCGTGATGTTCACATTTCTCACTACGGTCGAATTTGTCCGATTGAAACGCCGGAAGGCACGAACATTGGATTGATTTCCAGTCTTGCGATTTACGCGAGTGTCGACGATTACGGATTCCTTGTCACGCCATACGCGGTTGTTCGAAAAGGTAAAGTCACCGACGAAGTGGCGTGGCTTCGTGCTGACGAAGAGACCGAAGAGTTCGTCGCGCCGGCGGATACGGCTTGCGAATCTGACGGTTCGATTATCGGTAACAAACAGCTGGGCGGAGCGATTATCGCTCGCTTTAAGGCTGACTTTGAACTCGCCGATCCATCGGACATCAGGTACATGGATATTGCTCCGGCCCAAATGGTCGGTGTCTCAGCGGGCTTGATTCCATTCCTTGAGCATGACGATGCGAACCGCGCTTTGATGGGCTCAAACATGCAACGCCAAGCCGTTCCTTTGTTGGTGGCTGAGCCGCCGATCGTGGGAACCGGCATGGAAGTCCAAGTCGCCGAAAACTCGAGCATGCTGATTCGTGCTCGACGTGCTGGCAAAGTGACTTACGTTGATTCAACTCGAATCGAAGTCGGCACAGACATCTACGAACTCAAAAAGTACGTTGGCTTGAACGAGCGAACTTGCCAAAACCAAAAGCCGCTGATCAAGCCGGGTGACAAGGTCGAAAAGGGCCAGGTCATCGCCGATGGTGCCGCGACTTATAAAGGCCAGCTTGCACTTGGGCGTAACGTTTTGGTCGGGTTCATGTCATTCGATGGTTGCAACTACGAAGATGCGATCATCATTAGTGAAGAGCTCGTGCAGAACGATACTTACACTTCGATTCATATCGAAGAGTTTGATGTCGAAGTCCGCGAAACGAAACTGGGCCGCGAAGAATTCACTCGCGACATTCCCAATGTCAGCGAGAAGGCGCTTCGCAATCTCGATGAGAATGGAATCATCCAAGTTGGTACTTACGTGAAGCCAGGAGACATTCTGGTCGGTAAGGTTTCGCCGAAATCGAAAACAGAGCTGACTCCCGAAGAGAAATTGCTTCACGCGATTTTCGGTCGTGCCGGCGAAGACGTGAAAAACGATTCGCTTGAGGTTTCCTCTGGCATCGAAGGTATCGTGATTGATACTCAGCGTTTCTCTCGCCGAATGAGTCTTTCAGAAGAAGAAAGAAAAGTCTTCGAGAAAGACCTCAAGGCCGCCGAAGCCGATGGCAATGAAGCAATCGCAAACGTGTTCGGTGAGTTCATCACTGAAGTCGAATCCGTCGTTGGCAAAACGTTGACCGACGAAGACGATACGCCATTGGTTCGCGATCAGGATCCAAAGTTCGTTTCGGAGAAAGCCGAGAACTTCCGAATTCAATCGGTCGTTGGATCGATGCGAAGCGAAGACAAGATCAAGCAGATCGAAGCGATCTACAAAGAGCGTTGGCCTGCAATCGAAAAAGTCATCGACGTTCGTGATCGCACCGTCAACAGCATGAAGCGTGGTGATGAACTTCGCAGCGGCGTGTTGCAGATGGTCAAGGTTTACATCGCGACCAAGCGGACGATTTCGGTCGGCGACAAGATGGCTGGACGTCACGGTAACAAGGGTGTGATTTCCAAAATCCTTCCTGTCGAAGATATGCCTTACCTCGAAGACGGTACGCCGATTCAAATCATGTTGAATCCGCTTGGTGTTCCGTCTCGTATGAACGTGGGTCAGATCCTTGAGACTCACCTTGGTTGGGCCGGTTCGAAGCTTGGTTTCCAGGCGATCACTCCTGTGTTCGATGGTGCGACCGAATCCGAGATCAACGATTGTCTGGCCGAAGCGGGACTCCCAAGCCACGGAAAGCACACGCTTTACGA
>CAYMFZ010000263.1:0-925 GCA_964389585.1 uncultured Pirellulaceae bacterium
ATTTGCGGGTTCACGGCGTTGGAAATATTTCTGGGAATTTTCCCAATGATCGTCAAATTCGGGCGAATAAGGTCTCAGGTTACAAGACATTCGGTGGAGATTACGGAAAAATGGCATTCCACATACATTTCAATCAGCGGGCTTCCGCTCAGCAACGTCCCGCTCCCGTTTATATCGGTTTCGAAGTTCCGCGTCCCCCGCGCAAGAAATTTAATTGGTGGGGATTCAACGGCATGTGGATGTCGATTGCGAGTCTGGCGACTGCCGGGTTCCTTTCTCCAATTCCACTGCTCGTCAGCTTAGTTGGCTTGCGGAGACCGGGCAAGAAAATGGCGTCGGTTGGAACGTTTGTTTCCTTCGTTGGGGTTGGCTTGGCGGCGACGATCGTGATCGGCTCCATCATGGCTCACAATCACCACACCGAGTCGCGACGAACCGCTCACCGCAACCACTTGGTTAAGAAGCAATCGGTAGAAGCCAAAGCAATGATGGCGCTCGCCGCAGAGGACATTCTTGATGAAAAGACTTCTAACAATCTGCCATCGGATTTGAGATCCAACGAGTTGGTAATTGGTTACATCGACCCTTGGGGAGAATCACTTCGCTTTGACATGGAAGCAGAAGGCGGAAACATTCGAAGCGCCGGTCCGGATGCCGAGTTCAACACCGGCGATGATCTAACCATTTGGATTGATGGCGAAACCGAAAAGAAACAACTGCTGCTTGATGTCATCAAGAAAGAAGTCACCGAAAAAGATCTAATGGAAGATTGATAGCTCTCCAGCCATCTTCTAACAACCGAAAAAGCGAAAAGATCCCAGAGTTTAGTTTTAACTCTGGGATCTTTTTCTATTCTGAGCGGCGCGCGAGTTTTAACGCAGAGTTCGCAAAGCACGCGAAGACGCGCAGAGAAGAATGTATCTCT
>CAYMFZ010000263.1:1025-7731 GCA_964389585.1 uncultured Pirellulaceae bacterium
CAACGGTTGGAACGTTCTTTTGAGGCCGCGTTAACTTCGATTCAGGGACGATTCAGCTTCTTCGTGATTACTTCAGCATCGCAAAGATGTATCTGTCCTGTGGTTTTACATTTCAAGAATTTTTAACGCAGAGTTCGCAAAGCACGCGAAGACGCGCAGAGAAGAATGTATCTCTGCGCGTCTTTGCGTTCTCCGCGCCCTTTGCGTTAAATGGATCGTCCAGCTCAATAGCGTTAAGCCAACCAACGGTTGGAACGTTCTTTTGAGGCCGCGTTAACTTCGATTCAGGGACGATTCAACTTCTTCGTGATTGCTTCAACATCGTAAACGCATCCTCCCCAAGTTCCGCCACTGACTTGCTGAAGCGCCGCCCAAAGTTTCGTGTCGTCAGGCAGTTGCGGGTGTTGAACGAGGCTTGGATGCGTTTCCCGTTTGTCCAACTCTTCTAACGAGCCAACAAAGTCGACCGTTCCGCAAAGCCCACGAGTGTCGATTTCAATCGAAACCGTGTCACCGTCTCGCAACTTGCCAATGCGGCCGCCAGTGATTGCCTCGGGGCTGATGTGTCCAATGCACGGGCCTGTTGAAACACCTGAGAATCTTCCATCCGTAATCAGTGCGACATGTTTGCCGTGCGATAAATACTTCAACGCGAACGTAATTTGAGCCGTTTCCGGCATGCCTGCTCCAACGGCACCGATTCCAATGAGCACCATCACGTCGCCCTTTTGAATTCGATCGTCACCTGTCGACTTCACCGCCGCGATGGCGTCGGCTTCGCTACAAAAAACGCGAGCCGGTCCTTGGTGGCGATAGACTCCGTCTTCATCGATGACACTTGGATCAATTGCCGTACTCTTAACGACAGATCCATCGGGCGTCAGATTGCCAACTGGAAAAGTAACCGTACTTGAGAAACCGTTTTTTGGATCTCGAATCACGTCGTCTGCTTTGATGCTATCCAGGGTGAACAGTTTTTCTTTCAGCCTTTTTCGGCGTTCGGAACTCTCCCACCAATCAAGATTCTCTCCCAACGTTTTCCCTGAAACAGTCATCACGTCGAGGTTTAGTAAGTCGAGTTCTCGCAAGTGAAGCATCACTTCGGGAACGCCGCCAGCCAAGAAAACCTGAACGGTGGCGAAGCCATTTGGCCCGTTTGGAAGCGCATCCACGAGGCGAGGAACGCTTGAGTTGATTCGTTGCCAATCGTGAACCGTTGGTCGCTTCAAACCGGCGGCGTGAGCGATCGCTGGAATGTGCATGATCAGGTTGGTCGAGCCACCAAATGAGGCGTGCATGACCATCGCATTCTCGATTGCTGCATCCGTCAAAATGTCTTTGGTTGTCAGCCCCGTTTGATGCAAAGCCGCCACGGCGGTTCCACTTCGCGCGGCAAGGTCGAGCCAAATTTCTGAGCCGGATGGGCTGAGTGCCGAGTGTGGAAGCGAAAGTCCCATCGCTTCGCCAACGACTTGAGACGTCGCCGCGGTGCCCAAGAACTGACAACCTCCGCCGGGCGTCCCGCAAGCCTTACACCCCAACTCCGCCGCTTCTTCAAGTCCGATCTCCCCATGGGCATATCGCGGTCCAATCGACTGGATCTTGCCAAGGTCTTCGGCGTCTTGGCTGAGCAAGGTGACGCCACCTGGAACGAGGACGGATGGCAAGTGTTTCAACCCCGCCAGCGCCATCATCATTGCTGGCAAGCCTTTGTCACAAGTCGCCACGCCGACGACGCCTTTGGCTGTTGGCAGCGATCTAACGAGTCTACGAAATACAATCGCCGCGTCGTTTCGATAGGCGAGTGAATCGAACATTCCCAATGTCCCTTGCGTCCGACCATCGCAAGGGTCGCTACAAAAACCGGCGAAAGGAATCCCACCCGCCAACGCGATGTTGCGCGCGGCCTGCTCCATCAACAAACCGACTTCCCAATGCCCGGTGTGATAGCCAAGTGCCACTGGCGAACCGTCGGGCCGACGGATGCCGCCTTGGGTGGAGAGGATCACAAAGTTCGGTCGCCGCATGTCGTTGGGGTTCCAACCCATGCCCGCGTTCTGAGTCCAGCCAAACAGATCGCCACTGGCAGCGGTTTTCAAAAACTCATCAGCAAAAGGGAGCTTGCCGGTCGGCCCAAGCGCCGTCGTCCGCAGTTGGTAAATCTTTTCGTTGCCGGAGTCGAGCATGCAATTTGTTTCGGTCGGAGAGGTCAGAATTTTGAGCCGAAGGCGCTAGCCTCGGGCCAGAACGAAAGGCAAAGTTAGCCAGTCGTTTGACTGATCCGACTCGCGCCTGATGCCACCTACATCTTTCAATTACGTCTTTTACATTTGGCCGAAGTTCAGGGTAGTTGGAGAGCTGCGGATGCAAATCAAGCTCAATCACCTTGGAAAAGTCGAAACGCCATCAATCATGAACTGCGACCCCTTCAGGGTCGTCGCGCTGTGGCCCATTTTCCGGTGGTGTCGCTGTCGCTCAACCACCGGCTAATTGCTTGAATCCTTTCAGGATAAATTCGAAGCAATTGCATTAACTTTAAGTGGGATCAATTGTTCAACGGTCTGACTCCTATCATCTACGTTCTAGCACCAATCATCCTAACGTCGAACACGAAACTGACGGAAGATAGGTTGCCATGATTCATTGTCTTCCGACATTTCCATTAACACGTCGACTTCATTTTCTTCCTCGCGGATCGGCGTGAATCGCAAGTACGTTGTCGTGCCGTCATTATTGTCGTGCGGGAGCGAGTGGGATGGCTGGTTGTCTAACTCCTCGACGAATTGCCACATGTCTCCTTTGTTGTCGACGGAAACCCAGAAGAGTTTCTGGCGGCCAGGATGGAAAAAGCGTTGGGTGACACTGTACGTTTCCATTTCGGGAACGTCCATGATGACTTGCGTGACGGAGTCTGGGATTACAAAAGTGACTTTCTGCGTTCCGTTGGCGACGCTAATGACCTGACCGTTGTTGTCTAAAAATTCCCAACGGCAATCCCACACACCAACGTCCTTGCGCATCTTTTCCAGCGCGAGCGACTTTAGGTTTGAAGATGATTCATCTTTGGAATCGGTCATGGTGTCTTAACTTTGTATTCAAAGCTTTTTGAAAAAGTGTTCATGCTGTACCCAACTTGGTTTGATGTTGAACCGAAGCAAGGTACTACGCAGGTTGGAGTCGCCGGAATGAACTTTGTCGAGGGGGACAAACGAACTCATGTTAGCGGGAAGTTTTGAAAAACGCGCCCCGGCAGACTCGACTTGAACACTTTGGACAGGACCACCGGCCGCCATCAAGTGCTTGCGCTTGGCTGAAAGAACAGAAGTCGCGGCTGCAACCGAAAGTGGAGGACTTCCCGCCCCAACAAACAAATCGCTTCGCAACTCATTCAATTCCTGCTCGACTGAAAACTCGCCAATGATCGTCGCCCAAGCATTTTCGTCGTAGACAGAATAGCCAGCACTGGCCGTGATGGATTGAATGTTGTTGGCGTGGACGGTCATTTCTTGGGCCGTACCCAACAGTTCGTTGGGATAGGTGTCGAGGCCTTTTTGCAGGGACGGAACAAACGAACTGTCTTTGAATTTTTCCGCTGCCATTTGAAGGCTGTTGGTGCCTGCTCGCCGAGCCGAGGAAGCTGCCGATCGTTTTCGCCAAAGCAACATGTCGCTAGTGGCTTGTTTGTAGTTTTTGATTGATGTTGCAAGAGCGCCAGGTCGGTTTTCCAATGCAGCAAGCTCTCGTTCGCAAGCTTCAATTGTCGCGTTGGAAACACAATGCTTCATCGCCCCCAGCGTTGAAAGGTAGCGAAGGTAAGTTCCTTTCGCGGTTTCATCGTCTGAAACTCGTTTAAAGTCAGCGGTGATAATTTTCGGAAAAGCCTCATTCATTTTCTGACTGAGTTTGCCGGCGGCATCATTCCAACTAGTTGCGCCCAGTTTTGATCCAGTTATCTGTTCGGGCGTAACAGACAGTTTCGAGCCGCCGCCGATCTGAAACATCGTGCCGCACCGATTTAGATTCGTTTGCGCGTTTTGCCAGGCAACGAAGAGCTCCTGTAAAGTCTGCGGGCCATTGACGGTTTTGCGCCCGATGGTCGCACTTCCTGATGAGCCGATTTCGGTAATTGCTTTTTCAGCCATGGCCAATAATGAGTCGATGTTTGGCAGCGAAGCGTTAATCGCTTTCGAATAACTTTCAATCGCCTCAGCTTCACGTTGTTCTTTTAACTGAACTGTGAACTTGGACGAAGCCTGATTGACTTCGTCGATAATTTGCTTGGTTGAAGTTGGGTTGAGCCAGATGACATAAGCGTCGACATCGCGAAGGATCTCGTCGAGTTCCGCCTCCGCTTTTTTAAGTTCGCCCTTTTGCGCAATCGCGATGACTCTTTGAAGTGCCTTTTGTCGCTTTTTCGCCGAGCTGTTTTTGTACTGCTCAGCCTTTTGAGAATAAGTCGATCCGTTGGGTGTCGACTTTAGTTTATTGGCAATGCCTTTGAGCTCACGCTGGATTCGTTTTGCTCGGTACTCGTAGTCAACGCCAGCGGGTTCGCGGAGGTCCAGCAGCCGCTGGCTGTCTCGGAACATTTGTGAGACCATCGCAAAGCTGTTGCCGTAGTCTTTAAGGTCGACATCAGCCAAACGATTTTCTTGGTCGGCAGTCGCAACCATATTCGCGTAGGCAAAACTCTTGGCCCAGTTCGATTGGCATCGAGTTACGATCGGTTTCGCATCGGGACCGAGGCCAACTGCCGGCAGGGACATGGACGATGTCTGACCGCGGGCAGAGGTGGCGAGCAAAACTGTTGCCAGGAAAATGAATGCCGTTGGCAGATGGGCTGCAGGATTGAAACGACGACTTCGAATGAGTTGGGTTAAACGCATTGAGAAAAGCTTTCAAGGAGGCAGGTGAGAGGAACAGCCAAGGCGTTGCGAACTATTTGAGCTCTGCACATTCGAATGTGCCGGTGGAATTCGTGGTCGTATTCGTTTCGAGATTGAGCAGATTGGCTCCCGCAAACATTGCTGAAACCCCGTTTTCGCTGGCGGAGAATTTGACTTGAATCATTTCACCCGGAACGTTCTGCCAGACTGCGCCGTCCGCTTTGGTTTGCGCGAACAGCTTGCAGGGAACTGTTTTTCCAGCGAGTGACTCCAGCGAAACATCGGCTGTGCCTTGAATAAAGAAAGCCGGAAAAGTCGTTGACTCTCCGTCTTCGGGGTAGCTTTTTAATTGGACAACTGATTTTCCAGGAGCCAACGACACAACGCGGACGTGGCTTGCTGGAAATTTGGTTGGCTTGTCGAGCGTGATCTCGGCTGATCCGTTCATTGACATCAGGTTGCCGGCGCTCTGGGTGATGTTCGAGGCTTTTTCTTTGGCACTCGACAAAGCGTCCGACGTCTTGTCTTTAAGTTGCCCGGCGGCATCGCTCGCGCCGTCTTTTGCTTTTTTGAGAACGTCGCCCGACTTGTCTTTGAATTCCGTGGCCGAGTCCTTGGCTTTTGCAACCATCTCGTCCATGTCTTCTTTACTGCAACCAAATTGGCAAACACAAATCAGAACTAGTGACAGAATTGAAAGAGAGTGAAAAGAATTTTTCGCTGACAAAATTTGATCTCGGGGAGAAAGAGGAATGCAAGGACAAAGCGAGGCTGCTTCGATTTTATCGAATCCAATCTGAGGTTCAAATATTTAGTTGGAACAACCGACTTTCTTCGGGTAAATATCACCTGAATTAATGGTTGCCTGGGGGCATTAACGGTTACCATCATCTGCGTTTATTCGACGGAGTTCTTCAAAACACCGAGTCCGTCGATTTCAATTTGAACGGCATCCCCGGACTTCAGTGTAAAAGTTGAATCGGGAACGACGCCGGTTCCGGTCATTAGGTAGGCTCCATCGGGAAACTCGTTATCACGAAACAGAAACTCAGCGAGTTCGGCAAAACTGCGTTTGATCTGTGAGACGTTGGTCGAGCCGGCGAAGACTTCGCTCCCCGCTCGTTCAATCATGATTGAGATTTTTGTTTCATCGGAGACGACTTCTTCGTCAGCTTCTGCAACGACCAAGCACGGACCAATTGCGCACGAACCTCTGTAGACTTTGGCTTGTGGGAGGTAAAGCGGATTCTCGCCCTCGATGGATCGCGAGCTCATGTCGTTGCCAATCGTGTATCCGAAAATGGAACCGAACTTATTGATTGCCAGCGTCAATTCCGGCTCGGGAACATCCCAGCTTGAATCCGAACGAATACAAACCGGAGCGAGATGACCGCGGGCTCGAGGACCAGTCGATTTGAAAAACAGCTCGGGGCGTTCAGCTTCGTAAACGAGGTTATAGAAGTGATCGCCACCAGATTCTTCGCTTTCTTCCATCCGAGCGGATCGACTTTTGAAATAAGTCACGCCTGCGGCCCAAACTTCTTGAGAAGTGATGGGGGGTAACCAAGGTTGTGTTTTCAGATCTGGTAGTTCGCCGTCTGGAACTTCCGAACGAGCGTTCTCGAAAAAGCTGTTGACGAACTCGATTGGAGAATCTGATTGGAAGAGGCCGTCAAAAGAAAAATCTTCAACACGAATGGATCTGGTTGAATTTTTCAGAAGGTAGTCGTTTTGGTCGCGAAAGATCTTTATCATAGTGGCTTCAATTTATGGGAAGGGTTTGCGTGATCCAACCCACCCGATCTGCTGACTTCCGAGAC
>CAYMFZ010000264.1:0-4883 GCA_964389585.1 uncultured Pirellulaceae bacterium
ATCTTAGCTTTCCCAATTCTGATGAATGCGTCGTATGGACTTGCCCAAGAAGCAAAAAAGACGGATGCCAAAGTTTCAGATGCTGACACAGACGATGCGACAAACGGAATCACTTTTAGTGAGCCGATTGAATCCTTTTGGGAGTTCGGGATGAACATCGCGGCGTCCAGCAATTCATTTCGTATCCGAGCGACGTTGCCGGTTCCGATGGATTGGCCAGAGCAAACGATCGAAGTGATCGGCGAAGAAAAAACAAACGCCATTGGAAAACTTGTTCTCAAGGACAACACCGATTGCGCCAAACAGCTAAGCTTCAAAGTTCAGCAAATGGCTGGTGGTCAAAAAGAGTCGGTACTTATCCGTTACAGGATTCAAAAGCGGTTGATCGTCGCGCCCAAAGAAACGTCTCAATTCGAGCTCGCCACGGAGATTCCGAGGAACCTAAAAACTTTCCTAAAACCTAGTCCGTATATCGAAAGCAATCACAAACGGATCAGGGAGATTGCGAAACAGCTGAAAGATGATGATTTGGCCGCGTGGAATCAGGTCGAGGCGATTTATCGCTGGGTCCGTGAAAACGTTGAGTACAAGTTTGATAAGCAGATCCACAGTTGTTTGGATGCACTTGATTCCAAGCATGGAGATTGCGAAGAGCTTTCGTCATTGTTTATCGCGATCTGTCGGGCTCAAGGAATTCCTGCTCGTGCCGTTTGGATTCCAGATCATACTTACCCGGAGTTTTATCTCGTGGACAAAGATGGTGGAGGACATTGGTTCCCATGTCAGGCAGCAGGAACCTATGAATTTGGTTCGATGACGGAAGCAAAACCGATCTTACATAAGGGGGATCGATTCAAGATCGATGGCGAGCGCAATCAAGTCCGCTATCTTCGCCCAACTCTGTACGCGAAACCTGGCGCGGCGTCGATTGGTTGGATTAATCGGCAGATTGAAAAACCAGCGGATGTTCAGACTAAAGAGTAGATCTCAGACTGGATATTCAAGCAATTTAAGACTGTCCACGAATAACACTAATAGCACGAATTTATGTGCTGTTGGGGAATTGTTCCCGAATTGAGCCATGACGCGTGAGCGTCCGGGCCTCTCACAAATTCGACGCAAATGGGATGCCCGAGCTATGCTCCTACCGCTGAGCGCGATAGCGGTCGCACATGCTCAATTAGCGTGGATTAGCGTTCCTAAAAAAACGGGGCAGCGCCGTACGTTAATTAAGGCTTGGCTCTTAAGGCTATCTCGAATCCAGACTTTCAAATCTAACATTCGTGAGATTGGTGTAATTCGTGGCAGAGTCTAAATCCAAATGTTAGCCCGTGATGGCCCATTTCAGGATTTCGCTGATCTTAGGAGTTTTGCCTTGCCATAAAATTCCAACGCGGAAAATACGCGCTGCGATAAAGACGATGATCACGGTTACTAATGCGGTGGCAATCAAGCCCAAGATGGGTTGCCACGTTGGGATCGACTGCCCCGTCGCCATTCGCAACATCATCGCAGTAGGTGTTGCTGGTGGGAAAAATGAAAAATAGGTCGCCAAAGGTCCCAGCGGATCGCGGACGATGAGAATCCAGACGAACATTGGGCTCATCATTAGCATCCAAACAGGAAGGAGCATGGCCTGGGCTTCTTTTAGTTGCGAAACGGATGCACCAATCGCCAAGAAGATCGCCGAATAGAAAAGCACACCCATGATTTGGAAAACAACAAACCATGGGGCCAGATGAAACGGAATTAGTTCGGTATAGCCTTTGTATGTGGCGAATCCAAATGCACCGATCAAGTAGATTGCGAACACGGTCAACGAACCCGCCACCGTACCAAGGAGTTTGCCGCTCATCAGTTGGAATGGGTTGGCACTACCAAGAAGGACCTCTGCGATACGTTGAGATTTTTCCTCAAGCACGCTTTCGAGCATTGGTTGGGCCGCCATGAAGATCACCATGAACATCAACATCATGACGCCCATGGGCAAGAAGATCGCCGACATCGGATCGTCTTCCTCTTTCGAATTGATGGATCCATCGGCGGCGCGTTCAACCAATCCCATGCCAACGACGTTGACTGGGATGTTTGCTTTTTGAACGATAACAGGATCAATTTTCGCTTCTTTTAAGCGTTGAGTCTGAAGGGTTTTATTTACATTTTGGGCGATCCATCCTCTGGCTTCCGAAAGACTCGAGTCTTGAGCGTAAAAGCGGATTTTCTCATCGACACTTGCGTCCAATTCTCCCGCGGACTCTGGGATTTCGACGAACGCATAAAGGTCTTGGTTGCGGATTCGATTCGAAAGCTCAATTTTGACTTCGTCCGTTGCGGTTTCAGAGTCAACTGACTCAAGCAAATACTTATCGCGGGCTCCGCCAAGGAAGTCATTCTCGATCGGAGCCTTTTCAGCTCCCTGCTCTTTGCGGCGTTTTTCGGCTTCGTCGATCTGAGCGTTCTTTTTTTCGGCCGCTTCCTTGAGGACCTCGATGAACTTGCCACTGTGATCAATGACGGCGATTTTTCGCTCTTTGATTTGGCCAGCGTTGCGTGTGAGTTCAATGGCGAGCAAGGAACCGAGCATCAGAACCGGCATCATGATGATCGAAAGCAGAAATGCTTTGGTTCCGACCATGGCTCGGTATTCACGAACCGCGATGGTGAAGATCTTTCTCATGAAGGCCAGTCAATGTTGTGAGTTCGACGCAGCGTTGTTGATTCTGCTTGGTGAAAAAAGCTCAACCACTAGCATGCTTAAGCCAACGCTTTTTTCAATCTCTGATCGCCAGCCTTTCTTGGGCTTTTTTGATTCTAACGCAGGCCAGCAGGAACGCCGTCAGGAAATTTTTCGGTGATGATGTCTTCAATGTATTTTCGACGGTTGGCAGGTCGTGGGTGAGTGCTCATGAATTCGGGTGGTGCGCCGGCGCCGGCGGATTCCTCAAGAACATCCATCACAGCAGACATGTGTTCGGGGTTGTAGCCTGCAAGGATCATCAGTTCGACGCCCCATTCGTCAGATTCCAATTCATCGCCACGACCATACTTCATGTTGATAATGTTTCCAACGTAGCTGGCCATTCGTCCGCTGTTCATGTCGCCGCCTGCTACACCGGCCGCACCAATGATTCCTTTCAACAAGCTGCTTTTGGCCATTCGTTCAGAACCATGTCGCTCAAGTACGTGGCCAATCTCATGCCCAAGGACTCCGGCCAATCGACCGTCGTGTGCGTTTTGCCCGTCTCTTGAAAGCGCTCGATAAAGTGCTTCCGTAATGAAAACCTGACCACCAGGAAGGGCAAACGCATTGATCGTTCGTCGATCGGCAAGTAAGTGAAATTCAAATGGGTAAGGAATCGAGATGTTGTTTTCCGCAAGATGTTTTTCGAGAGTGTCGACTAGCTCGTATCCAATTTGATCGACGTGCGAGTTGGCTTGCCGATTCATTGATGCCTGGCCCATTGATGGGACGGCTTGAAGTCCCATGGCGACTTCGTCACGTACGGACATGTCGACGCGTTGTTTGATTCCGGTGACAGGGTTGACTTGTCCCTTGCTATAAAATGTGACCACGGAAAAAAGGATGATTGCGCCAGCGATCATCAATCGCAATTTCATTCCTGAGAAAGCGCTTCGTCGTCGAGGCTGACCGTATTGAGGGCTGTCGTATTGTCGTTGGTTGGAGTAGCTCATGGTGGGTCCAGAGTCGAAATGTTCTTCGTAAGTTTTGTGAAAGCGTGAACGAGAAAGCCTCAATTCGAATTCCGCGAGGCCGGCAATATTTTAGAAGAAACTTGAACCGAAACAACAACAGGGTTGGCAAGTCGCAATCCGTTTCCATTCCGATGTTTTGGAATTCGACAACGTTCAATCCAATGATTTACGGAGTTCCAATAGTTTTGGGCGTTGTCTATGCGGCGGTTTTACCTGTAACTGAGTTGGACTAAAATTGAGGCTGAGCGTCCACGCTTACGAGAAAGCGACAACCAGACAGTTTATTGCTTTCTATTTTCTATCTCCGATGGCGAAAGTGCGAAATTGAAAATTATCAATTATCCTTGTTTGCTTGTCTTGGTTTTCACGTCTTGGGTGCTTGTTCAATTTGATCCTGGAGCAAGTCTGCACGCTCAGGATCAAATAGATTTTGGCCGGGACATCAAGCCAATTCTTTCGGACACATGTTTCAAGTGCCATGGGCCGGACGAACATGATCGAAAGGCGAATTTGCGTCTGGATACGAAGGCCGGACTGTTGGACGATTCGGGAGCCGTGGTCGCCAACGATTTGGATTCAAGCGAACTTTATCAACGAATCATCAGTGATGACGAAGATCTGTTGATGCCGCCACCCGACTCAGGACGCAAGTTGACTGAGCAACAGAAAGATGTTTTCAAACGTTGGATCGAGCAAGGCGCGAATTGGAAAAACCATTGGTCTTTGATTCAACCAACAAAGCCAGACGTTCCAGAACTGGACGCTGACAAATCAGGAGCCGTTCAGCCCGTCAATGCAATCGACAACTTCATTGTGGATCGACTTGCCCGCGAGGGATTTGAGCTTTCAAGTTCGGCAGAACGGCAGACGTTAATTCGTCGAGTGGCGCTCGATCTAACTGGCTTGCCTCCGACAGTGGAGCTAACGAAGAGATACATGGAGTCGGAATCTCCTCATTGGTACGAAGTGCTGGTTGATGAGTTGCTTGAGTCACCTCATTACGGCGAGCACATGGCGAGGTATTGGCTGGACGCGGCGCGATATGGAGACACTCACGGATTGCATTTGGACAATTACCGCGAGATGTGGCCCTACCGCGATTGGGTCGTAAAAGCGTTTCTTGATAATAAATCGTTTCGTGATTTCACGATCGAGCAGTTGGCAGGTGA
>CAYMFZ010000264.1:4893-7432 GCA_964389585.1 uncultured Pirellulaceae bacterium
ACTTGCTTGAAAACCCAACGGATGAACAGTTGATCGCGTCCGGATTTAATCGTGCTCATATCACAACCAATGAAGGCGGTGCGATTATCGAAGAGGTTTACGTGCGCAATGTCGTCGATCGTGTGGCGACGACTGGAACTGTGTTTATGGGAATGACGGTTGGCTGCGCTCAATGTCACGATCACAAGTTTGATCCGATTTCGCAAAAAGAGTTTTATCAACTGTTTGCGTTCTTCAACAACTTGACCGATGCGGCAATGGATAAGAATGCGAAAGATCCGGCGCCCGTAATGAAGGTTGCCACCGAAGCTCAAAAGTCGGAATTGGCGAAATTGAAATCCGCATTTGAACTGGCGAAGTCCAAGCTGGAAACTCAAGTCGCTCACTTTGAATATACCGAACCGGAATCTGAAACGTCAGCCAGTGATGCTCTTGAATCGCCGGTCGATTTTGTCTGGATCGATGACGAAGCAATTCCCGTTGGCGCGAAAAAAGAACAGGCTTGGAATTTCGTTGGTAAAGACGAGGGGCAGGTCCGCACTGGCGAAAAGTCTCGAGTCGCAAAGGCGAAAGCTGCGATGGTTCAACACTTTTTCACTGGAGCGGCGGCACCACTCAAGGTGATGAAAGGCGATACCTTTTTTGCTTATGTCTATCTTGATCCCAAAGACACGCCCGAACAAATCATGCTTCAGTTTAATGATGGTGATTGGAACCATCGCGTTTATTGGGGCGAGAACAAGATTGATTGGGGCGCGGACAAATCGGCAAGTCGTTTCTATGCGGGGAAACTTCCTGAATCAGGAAAGTGGATTCGCTTAGAAGTCGCGGCCAAAGACGTTGGGTTCAAAAAACTTTCGCTGGTCAATGGAATCGCATTTACGCAATGGAGTGGACGTGCGTTTTGGGACTCAGCCGGTATCAATTCGAAAACCGATCAAGCGACCGAATTCGAAAGTCTTGCCAAGTGGTTGAAGACGATTCGGAAAACAAAGGGTGAAGGTTTACCTGAACCGATTAAGAAACTCGCGAAGAAACCTGAAGAAAAAGTTGGCAAGGCCGACGAAGAAAAACTCAAAACGTATTTCTTGACGCGAGTTCATCCGATCGCAAGTCAGTCGTTTGCCGAGCAGTTGAAGCAACACGACGTTGCAAAAAAAGCGTTTGATGAGTTCAACAAGCAAATTCCAACGACTTTGATCTCGAAAGAAAACGAGAAAGTAAAGCAAGCGTTCATGTTGAACCGTGGTGAGTACGATCAAAAGGGTGAAGCCGTCGAACGGATGACTCCTGCAGCATTGCCACCGTTCACTAAAGACTATTCGAAGGATCGACTTGGACTAGCGAAATGGCTAACGTCGGGCGAGCATCCCTTGACGGCGCGTGTAACCGTGAACCGATTTTGGCAACAGGTGTTTGGGACGGGCTTTGTGAAAACGGCTGAGGATTTTGGCTCGCAAGGCGACCTTCCTAGTCATCCAGAATTGCTTGACTGGTTGGCGACCGACTTTGTTGATCACGATTGGGATGTTCGACGCCTGATGAAGATGATGGTGATGTCGGCAACCTATCGGCAGTCTTCTTTTTCATCACCCGAGTTGATTGCGGCTGATCCAGAGAACCGATTGTTGGCACGCGGACCTAGATTTCGTTTGGATGCAGAAGTTCTTCGTGATCAGGCGTTAGCTGTTAGTGGTTTGTTGATTCCAACCATGGGTGGACCAGGCGTAAAACCGCCCCAGCCGGATGGGCTTTGGTTTGCAGTCGGCTACTCTGGATCGAACACGGTTCGGTTCAAGAAAGACGCAGGCTCGGACAAAGTCCATCGGCGAAGTCTGTATACGTTTTGGAAACGAACCGCTCCGCCTCCTCAAATGAATACCTTTGATGCGCCTTCAAGAGAAGAGTGCAGCGTCCGCCGCGAGCGAACCAATACGCCTTTGCAGGCGCTGTTGTTGATGAACGACCCGCAGTACATCGAAGCGGCAAGATATTTGGCGCAACTTTCAATGATTGAAGAAGCGTCGTTGTCGCCGGCGGAAACTGCAAATTCAATGTTCGAGCGTGCACTTGGTCGCGAGCCAACTTCGCCAGAATCGCAGTTGTTGGTCAAGACTTATGAGAAGAATCTTGCCGAGTTTGAGATGGACGAAGAAGCGGCAAAGAATCTGGTTGAGATCGGCGAAAGTCCGGCTGACCTATCAAAATTGGATTCGAAAAAATTGGCGGCATGGACGATGATCGCAAACTTAATCATGAACATGGATGAGTTCGTGACGAAGAATTGACTAAGACGCGGCTGATAGAAATAAGATGCGTCGAAGCCTGCCAAAAGCGAGACATTAATCGACGTTGAGAACGCACCCAATCCACTTCAACCAATTGAAGCAAGCAAAATGAATCCACATCAGGAATATGTCCAGCAAGAGACTCGCCGGCAATTTTTTCGCAAAGGCGCGATGGGATTGGGCGGAGTGGCATTGGCGAGTTTGCTTGGTGAATCGGCCTCGGCCTCAGCGCTGACCTGGCGGAGTGAAAA
>CAYMFZ010000264.1:7442-7687 GCA_964389585.1 uncultured Pirellulaceae bacterium
TTCCCGGCTTGCCTCACCATGCTCCCAAAGCCAAGCGGGCGATCTACTTGTTCATGTCGGGCGCGCCTTCGCAAATCGACATGTACGACTACAAGCCTAAGATGCAGGAGTTTTATGATAAGGATTTGCCTGATGAAATTCGCAAGGGGCAACGCCTAACGACTATGACTTCCAAGCAAACTCGGTTTCCAATCGCTCCTTCGATTTTTAAGTTCAAAAAATATGACAATGGTGGCGATGGGAAG
>CAYMFZ010000265.1:0-1926 GCA_964389585.1 uncultured Pirellulaceae bacterium
ATAAAGCACACAACTGCGTTTGCGCGAAGCTTGCCCAAGTGGATCCCCTGTTTACCGCTGCCACAAACTTCGAAAAGAATTTCGCGCACCCTTTCCTCGCCCAAGATGTTCATCTTCACAGCATCTTCGAGATCGGCGATTCGATAGCATAGGTCGTCCGCCGCTTCAGATAAAAACGAAAGGGGGTGACGGACATAGCTTTCGCCTTTTTTCAATCCAAGTGAGTCAAAAACGGTATCAAAAAAGTCTCTCTCGCTGGCGAAACAGTTGAACTTTCGTTTTCGAGGAATTGCCTCTAAGACCCTTTTCGAACTTGAATCCCACGGATACTTCACCATTGCTCCCAGTGTTGAAGTCGTTAGGTTCATGTAGCCGAATCGCGGATTGTCAGCTCGGCACGCCAGACGAAACCCCTGTGCATTGCCTTCAAAATTTCTCCAATCGTTCTTCACTCCTTCGCTAATGGCAAACTCACCACTTTCACCGAAAACCGAATCTGGATTTTCATTTACCCACAATCTGATTGCGAACTCACCAGCATGACCGAATGGTGGGTTCCCAATATCGTGGGTTAAACATGCGGTCTGAAGTATGCACCGGAAATCGTCTTCAGATGCACTTGGAGGATTTGTTGTTTGCAAGTGACGAAACAAACGCGTCCCGAACGACCTGCCTACGCCAGCTACTTCCAGTGAATGAGTGAGTCGATTCCGAATGTGGTCGTTCGGAACCAGTGGATGAACCTGCGTCTTCCTTGCCAAATGACGAAACGGTTCTGAAAAAATAACTCGGTCATAATCTACTTGAAATGGAGTGCGATCCGGTTGTTCAGATGAATCATGAAGATTCCCATCGTCCCAAACTCGCTGGCTAGAGATCAATATGTTCCAGTCGAGCATGAAAATTGCCTTCTACAGTTGGGGGCTATCGCATTGATAAAAGATAACTGATTGTATCCAATCGTTGATTCAACAACACTTCTGTCTTTTCCAACTGTCCGACCGCGGAACGAATTCGTTCCTTGTCACGAGTTGGAACAGCCAGCTTGCGAGAAAAAGATGGATCATTTCACCGCTATTCAACGACTTAGATCAACAGATTTACTTGCGCTGGCATTGCAATATGCAATACACGACAGGATGCGAGGCGATTACTTTTATGACCCTTTCGAAATTGAGTACGCGCACTCGAATCGAACGCAAATCGTCACTGAGCTTGCACAAGAACTCGCGAATCCGTCGACATATCAAGTTCGAAACGCGTACGTTTTCTACGCGCCCAAGAACGAGTTTTGCGATCGGCGAATGACCTACATTCAAATCAAAGATCTCACTGTTCGATATGCGATTGCGATATTGTTTTCAAACGAGATTGAACTTGATTTTCACGAAGGTTGTTTCGCCAACCGAAGAGCGGCAGAGGCAGAACAGCAATCCAGGTTTACTGAGGATTTCGCAACGGGTGGATGGGCAAGATTTGCTTTCTGGCAAAGAAGGCAATGCTCTACCAATTCCGTTCTGCTGAGAACCGATTTGTCATCATTTTATGATTCGATTTCACATGACTATTTAATTGATTCAGTTTGCCATCATTTGCGTTTACCACGCGATTCTGAGTTGGTTCAGTTGTTTAGTCGATTGCTGAATTTGAACATCATTAGCTACTGCAGCCTAAACGGCGCGATTACAAGCCCCAAAGAAGTTAAGCACGGATTGCCCATAGGTGACGGTGTTGAAGGTTTCTTGGCGAACGTTTACCTCAAAGATGTTGATGATGCGATGCGTAGCGCAGGAGCATGTTACGGGCGTTATGTTGATGACATTCGCTTATTCGGAAATTCAAGGTCAGAAGTGATTGGCCACCTTCGAATCTTACAAGAGCGTCTGTTGGAAAAAGGGCTCAACCTAAACGCATCAAAGACGGAAA
>CAYMFZ010000265.1:1936-7687 GCA_964389585.1 uncultured Pirellulaceae bacterium
A
The DNA here is from genome assembly GCA_964389585.1 of uncultured Pirellulaceae bacterium. GTDB lineage: Bacteria > Planctomycetota > Planctomycetia > Pirellulales > Pirellulaceae > Mariniblastus. The sequence continues at coordinate 1,938 of CAYMFZ010000265.1, forward strand.
TCGGGACTCAGCGAGTTGATGTCGAGATCGTATTTTATGCTTGAATACGGTTTAGTGGAAAATGAAAACGCTGGTGAGCAAACTGGCCCGTCAATTGATCGGCAAGTCGATGACTTTGACCGCTCTTTTACAGAAACGGATGTGCTGAGCAACGGCGGCGACGCACGTGACTTCTGTAAGTTTATGAATGCGAATCATCGAAATGGCGAACCAATGCTCGCTAGATCTGATCGGCGAGTGTGGCATGTCGAACGTTTGATCGAGGTGATCACCAATTGGCGCGGCCCAACGAAACATGCCACTTGGTTGATTGTCCAAACTGCAAGCTATAGCGATGTTGAAGCCGAAACCCGCCATTTTGCGATCGAGTCTATCCGAGAGCTCCTTGCGGACGTTACGTTGAATACATACGCAAAGTATCGAATTGTCCACCATCTCATCAAGCTTCGGCAGCGAAACAATATGTCGTTTCGGTATTTTGATTCTCTTCCTCAAGATGTCCGCGTTGCGATCCTCCGCCTTACCCCAACGTTTCTGGCAGCAAACGGTTTCGAACTTAATTTGGCTGGACTACATCTCGCCAGAACGCAGAGCTGCTCAGACGCTCAGTTACGCCAGCTTTATCGAGACCATTCTCAGTTGGGGTGTGAGCCAGTCGCCAACGCCTTGTCGCTGATCTCGAGTGAGCTACCGAATTGCCTAATTGAAGCAAGCGAAATTGAACAGGACGAAATCTACTCCCCGTATTAGTTTTCAGAGTGTGTGGAGTGTAAGAAGCATCGCGCTTTTGCTTACCTGACGCAAGAAAAGTAGAATGCGGAAAAGGCATTTTGGCTGCAAACGGTAGCAGCATCAGGAATATGAAACATTCGGACTGGCCCGCATTATGGAAGATCAAGAAACCTTGCAGTATCTGGCCAACGTTTTCGTTGTTGCTCGCTCAGATGGATCGTTCGGCGCCAGGGAAGAGGCCGCGATGGAAGCTATTCGGCTGGCGATCAAGGCAAAGAAGTCAGAGCTTAATAAAGCAAGTAAACTGGCGGCTTCTGAGGATTTCACATTGGTTCCAACAGGTCGCTACTCAGAACGTATTCGCAATATCGAAGATATGATTTTTGTGGCTTTGCTCGATGGCGCGTTGGCTGACAAAGAAAAGCGAGTCATCACAAAGTTCGCGAAGGAAGCAGGTTGCATCCAGGAACAAATCAACCAGATTCTGCGAGAGACGAAGAAAAGGATCCACAACGATTCAAGCGAGATCGCGTGCCCGTCTTGCAAAGTTACAGTTCTGGCAAACGCAAAGTTCTGCCCGTCTTGCGGCGTTGAATTGGGTGAGGCAATTCAAGCCTCCGCTACACAGGTTGAATTCAAGTATCCAGCAAAAGGTATTTCGATCGAGTTCGCCGAATCCTCGTCGGCTTCATTTGGCGAGGCGTTGAAGTCCGCCAAAGCGGCGCCTGATTTTCAAAAATGTAAACGGGAAAGGAAAATTTGGTACCTTGCGAGCTGGAATCGGGATCAAGTAAGCGATGCGGCGGTATTGGCCAAGCATTTGAAAGGAATTCGCAATCGCAAAGCTTTCATCGACGGCGAGCCAAAAGGTTGGGACGAGGCGTTCGGATTCCTTTGGTGCTATTCTCAGCGACAGGAAGCCTACCGACCGGAATCGTTTTGTTTCGGTTTGGACGAGAAACGGTTAAACGTTTGGGGCTGTAAGCAAGCACGAATGGAGTGGACTGATTGGGCCGATTGGTTTTCCTATGGGCACTTCCGGAAGAAGGATGTCTTCGTATTCGACAAGGCGCGAATCTGGCACGAGATTCATACCAATTTGCATAAAGTCAGTTTGTGTCCTTGTCTGAGACCGAAGCTAGTGGAGCAAGTGCTTGCCTTGTTGCCGGCTGAAGTTTCGATTGGTTCGCGAAGCGGGTGGAAGTACAAAGAATCGTACGAACAAACTCCAACATCCATCAAAGTCGTTGAGAAGGAAAAAGACGATGGCTATACGTATACCAACGAATTTTACTCTGATGGCGTTCGTCCCGTCGGTCACGCAGTCGCCAAGCAGATTCTGACCAAAGCGTTTAAGGCATGTGGGATCGTGGATGTCAAAGTCAAAGAGCTGACTGGGTAATTACTCAAACCGTTCGTTATCACGCTTGTCGTCATCGGACCCCCGTAGTTCTTCAGCTTTCGGAAACTCCAAAAGCTCCTTGATTCTCAAGCTCACTCACATCCCAAATAATTTTGACTCAGAGACTTCCGCAATGCCGGCCAATATTTCTAACTCAGCGCCTTCCGAAGTCTCTTCAAAATCGAAGGAGCAAAGCAAACTGCGAATTTCAACTGAGTTAATAAGTGTCGTATCTGTCTCGCACTTTTGAAAGAACAATCGCCGAAACAACACTTCTTATTGCTCACTGGTTGTGTTGTACGTTCATGCCAGCGCGAGCGCCAGTCTCGCATTGCTGACGAGCTTGAAACAGTGGCAAAGACCTTCATAGAGTTGATCACTGGCTTACGAATGGAATTCAACGCGTTTGCCAACGGGCTGCCAGAGGACTCTGAAGCTCAATTTGAGTCGCTTAGCGAGAAACTCAAGTCTTCCGACCACGCGGCGGCTGAGTTTCAGGCAAAGCTTCTTTCAGATTGCTCATAATACCTTTCCACCAACCCTTGAAACGTCTTGGGGAGAGCGATGTACGAAAGTTACGATTCAAGCCCTGCGTCTTCACTTCTTTTTGATAACGAACCGCGGTGCTGAATCGACCGCACAGATCGGAACACAATCCGCGATTGACCGCAGCGTTGAGACTGCGATCGATCGGGCGAAATGTAAATTACTCGCCTTGAGAGTAGCGAATCAGGAGCGGAAGCGAATTCACTTTTGTCGTTCCGTCTGACAACGTCAAGGTTGGCTGCCAGCTTGGGTTCTTCGTCAGATACGAGTTTTTATCTGAAAGTAGTAAGCCAACAAACGTTTCGGCGACTATCGTACTGCCAACCGGACCGAGCCTTTCACCTTCTCCAACCATCTCGGCTTCCTTGAGGATGTAGTACCAAAGTGGACTTCGAACATCGAAGCCCGCATCCGAGACCGCCGCGGACTCTGGTCCTGTCCTAAGTTGAACGTCTGTCAATGGCGTGATGCCAAGAAGACCAGCTACGTCTTGACCAGACGGAAGTCCCAAAGCGCGACCTCTCAACAGATTTCTTACCGCAAGATTGCCTGGTTCTAATCTAGGAATCGCAGTAAGTGGCGTTGAGATATAGGGATCAAGTTTTCTGGCAAAGTTCATTTCATTGGGCGTCGTAAATCTTGGCCAATCAATGATCCAACTGTCGGGAATCGGAGCATTTCCACCACCTCCGGTAAAACTGAATAATTGGAACAAAGTTGAATTTTCGAATTTTGCATTGAAGTCGTAGTTCTCTCTAACCATCGTATGCCCAAAACGATAAGCGGCAACGCTGAACTCAATTGGCATCGATGGATTCTCAACGTCGAAATATTGCGGACCATAGAGCACTGATTGTTGCAATACTTCCTCGTCCAAAACTTTCGCGAGGAAATCGTTGACGACGATCCACTGATAGTGCCAGGCAAGCGACTCATGCGCTAGCTCGAAAGTGGATTGAGTAGTACCCGTTCCCGCGTCAATCGAATCATAAATCCGATTGTGAGCCTTCATGAAAGCGAGATGAACTTGAGCGACCAACAAATTCTCGTCATTCCGCGGATCACCGGTTACGGCCAACCTGTTTGAAAGACGCGGCAGATCGTTCGGGTTTCCACCAGACGTTTCACCGATTACAAATTTTCCGTTATCCCGCTGGTACAAATATGGATTGGCTTCTGGTCCCGCGCCATAAACTGAATCAAGAGCGAGGGTGGGGTCTCGAAAATTTCGACGACTCGAAGCGTTGTCGATGTTAGTGCTTAACGGAGTAATATCAAACGTGATGTCATGGTCAGTGAACTGTCCGAAATATGTATAGATGGCAGGAATCTTAGACGAGTCTCCGGATCCATCATCTTCGAGGGCTTCTCCTAAAGTGGTCAGATGGTCGGCACTTGGAATAAACGATTCCAACGAATCACCAAACAAGCGCCCAAACGTCATCTTGACTTCAGAGGGGACTGACGGCGCGGAAAGCGTTCGAGCAATTCCAGGAGGTGCTTTCGGTTTCTTGATCAACAATTTCGAGGGCGTTGTCGAAAACAAATCACCGTGGTCAGTCGACTGGCCAAGGCAACATGTCACCCAGCCAACCGAAAGAAACGTAAACAGTAGACATCGAACAATCATGGGAACTCCATAGAATTAGAAGAGTGAAAACTAAGTTTCAAATTCTAAGAAGAAGATGCCAAACAAACTAATTCGCGTCCCCAATGGCGACAGTGAAGAAGCGCTAGGGGACTGAATCGGTTGGCGTAAGGGTGGCGGATACTCAAGAAAAAGCTGAATCAGTTTTCTTGTGTCTGTCGAAACCTTCCCCACTCCAACCCGAAGAAGAGTAGAGCAAGCAATCTGTTTGGGCAAACTCTCACTGCGATGCAAAACTTGATTCTATAGGTTCAAGTCTGCTTCTTTGGAAAACGCCATCGCAATTACGACTTTCAGTTGGCAGTTGTCATTATTTACTGATACGAGAAGTGGCGGACTAGAAGTTGGGGAACAGAATTTGGATTTCGAAAAATCAAGAGGCCTAGATTTACCATTTGCCTCGCCGCGTGGAACAATTGTTCACCAAGCTTTGGCCCAGGTAAGTATTTGGCGATCTATGCTTTTGAAAAGCTTGGGCCGAGCAGCGTATATTCGTAGCCCCGTCGGGAAATGTTGAAGACACGAAAACCGGCTTTTTGAAGTTTTTGAATTGCGTCTTGGGACGGTTTCTGAACTTCTTCTCCAATCAACCGATCGTGAAACTCAATCAAAAGTTGCTTGATGCGAGTCGCATTGTTTACGAGGTCATCAATGATGTCGTATTCCGCGCCTTCGATGTCAATTTTCAGAAGGTCAATTTCTTGATGACCCAAATTTTCCATGATGTCGTCAAGTGTTTTGACTTCTGCTTCATGTAAATCGGATCCAGCATCCTTTTCGCTAACGACACTTGACATCGAAAAAGAGACGGAGTGATTCGCGGGCAAGCTGAAGTTGGCAACTCCCGAATAGTGGGCTAAACCAATATCGTGGTGGATGAAATTCTTTGGCAAATCGGTTTTGGATTCCAACCAACGCTTCGAAATCAAAGTTGGATCGAACGCGTGAACTTGGCATCCGTAATTCCGAATGATGTCGATGTCGAAACTAATGTCATAGCCAACGCCTACGGAGTAGACCGTACTATTCTCCGAAAGGCCTTCGCCGCACAGAAACCATCGCCCGTCGCCAGATCCACAAGTCGTCACTGGCAGCGAAGTCAAAAATTCATTGTTCCAACGTGGTTGATGACGGCGGGTAATCAAGTCGAAAGTATCATCGCGGACATCCGTGATGTTTCCAACAATACCTCTTAAGAACAAGCGTACCGAGTTCATGACTGCCACTCTTTGAATTCGAATTCTGACCCAATTTAAATATCGGATGTTTCGATCTGGAAAGACAATCGGCGAATCGATCCTTCCTAACCGTCAAAAAGCGAACAATAGATCTGGTGCATTGTTCCAATTGAATTTTTCGGCTGTGCGTAGTGGACGAGGCTACGACTCCCAGCATTTTCTCGCACTTCAGGACTCGTAGCCT
>CAYMFZ010000266.1:0-7654 GCA_964389585.1 uncultured Pirellulaceae bacterium
GCTTTGGAACGACTGTCGGAAATAGTCTTCGCCGAATCCTGCTGTCCAGCCTCCAAGGCAGTGCGGTTACCCAGCTAAAGATCCGTGGTGCAAATCACGAGTTCTCTTCGATCCCTGGCGTTCTCGAAGACGTGACAGATATCGTTTTGAACGTGAAGTCTTTGGTCGTCAAGAACCACACCGATCAGATGAAAGTCATCACGATCGAGAAAAACACGGCCGGCCCAATCATCAATCTGGATCACACGCTCGTCACATTGACTGACGACGTTGAATTCATGATGGAGATGGTTGTCGAGAATGGTCGTGGCTACGTTCCAGCAACGGAACACAGCGGACGCGATCACGAAGTCGGTATCATTCCAATCGACGCAGTCTACAGCCCTGTCACTCGCGTTCGATACGACGTCGAAGAGACTCGAGTTGGTCAAAAGACAAACTACGACAAGCTGACTTTGGAAGTCTGGACCAATGGTTCGATCCATCCAGAAATGGCAGTCGTTGAATCAGCCAAGATCATGCGTAAGCACTTGAATCCATTTGTTCAGTATTCTGAACTCGGTGCCCAAGTCCACTCGCAGCCACGCAGCAAGGGCGGCATCGACGCAGCTCTTGAGTCGAAACTGAACATGCCGATCTCGGAACTGCGATTCTCAGTTCGCGCCAGCAACTGCCTTGAGTTCGCAGGCATCGGAACCGTTCGCGATCTAGTCGGACGCAACGAAGATCAGTTGATGGAGATCAGAAACTTTGGCGAAACGACTTTGGTCGAAGTTCGACAGCTTCTTAGCGAATTGGGTCTGCACTTGGGAATGAAAGTTCCACCAGCACCGACAATCAGCTAGTTAACAACACAAACAACATTCAAAGTGAATGGCCGGCAAAATACTGCGTTCGAAATTAGTTTGAACGCCAAGCTAACCAGTCACACAATCACAAACTTTAAAACGTACTTGGTGTACTCATGAGACATAAGAAAAAAGGTCGTCGACTAGGTCGTTCGTCCAGTCACCGTAAAGCGATGTTTCGCAACTTGGCCGCCGCTCTGTTTTTAACTGAACGAGACGACGCGTTCTACGAAGGCTTGACTCAAGCCGACGGAAAGACCGTTGTAAATCCACCGCGCTACAAAGGCCGAGTGGTAACAACGATCCAAAAAGCCAAAGAAGTTCGTCCCTTGGTCGAAAAGTGCATCACGATCGCCAAAAAAGCGATTCCGCACGAGCAAGCCGCTGAAAAGTTTGCGACTGACGCCGAGCGAAATACTGAGGCTTGGAAGAAGTGGCGCGAAAGCGATCAGTACAAGCAATGGAATGCAGCCATGGCTCCTGCGATCAACGCACGACGTCGTGTCTTTGCATTGCTTCGTGAAAAAGAAGCCGTCGAAATTCTCTTCGACGATGTCGCCTACCGATTCATTGACCGTCCAGGTGGCTACACACGAATCATGCGAATGGCCACGCCACGTTTGGGCGATGCCGGAACACAGGCGATTCTCGAATTCGTCGGCGTTCACGATCGCGTTTCACAGGTCAGCCAAAAACCAGCTTTTGTTGATGACGCTGATTCAGAAGATGTGACTGAAGAACCTGCTGCAGAAACACCCGCCGAAGAAGAGCCGGTTGCAGCCGCCGAAGGCAGTGACGAAGCGGAATAAAATCGCTTCAGCAAATTAGTTGAGCCAAAACCATAGCCCGTTCTTATTGAGCGGGCTTTTTTCGTATCCGTGTTGCAATTCTGAGAGGCGAAAGTGAATTCCCAACGGCTGACTCGTTTTGTTGTGGCAGGTCTTTTGTTGGCGCTCATCGGAGCCATCATCTGCGGAACTTTGGTAACGGGATTCAAGGCTTCATTGATCAAATGCGTCGCGCTCTACGCCGGGTTTCTGTTCGTCCAGAGCGTCTTGTTGCTTTTGTTGACCGGGGTTCTGGTCGGTCAACACGACATGCGTAAATGGCGGATCGGAATCGCCGGGTTGTTGATTGCTACAACGATGATTGCTCTGCTTTTTGGTGTTGGCTCGACTTTCGCAGAGATGATGAAGCCGGTCGAGTTAGAAACGGAAGTCCCTATTCGTACTGGGGAGCAGTTCATTTGGACGCTTGTTGGGCTTCTCATATTTTCATTCATTCCCCTGATCTTCTTCTTGGAAGCATTAGTCACTTGGGGAGGAAGGCTGGTTTTTCCACGGCGTGGACGTGGGGCCTGAAAATCCGAAGGATTTGCACAAACGTTCACTAATCTTGTTTCGTTTAACCTTATGTTGAGTTAAGGTCTGCGTTGTCGCCTTAGGTGTGTTACTTATAAGTGTGACCAAATTCGCACAACTCCATTCGGATCAACGATGATCAAGCAAATACTCAGTGCTGACCCGCACTCCCCTGCCCTCACTATCCAGCAGCATATCATCAAAGAGCAGCAGCGTTTTCCAGAGGCATCTGGAGAGTTTTCATTTTTGCTTTCTGGTATAACGCTCGCAGCAAAGCAAATTCAAACCCAAGTTCGTCGAGCGGGACTCAATAATATTCTTGGTGGATACGGTGCCGAGAATGTGCAAGGCGAGTCCCAACAAAAACTTGACGTGTTGGCCAATGATGTGATGATCCAAAGCCTTGCCTCTCGTGAAAGCGTTGGTGTATTGGCCTCCGAAGAAAACGAATTTCCATTAGTGATGCCGCATCGTTCGCCTTCCGCGCGATACGCCATTGTATTCGATCCGCTAGATGGTTCTTCAAACATCGATGTTAACGTCAGTGTTGGCACAACGTTTTCAATTTTTCAAAAACCTGACGATGCTGGTTATGAGACGCCGGAGAAATGGTGTCTTCAACCTGGTACGAAACAGATCGGCGCTGGTTACGTCGTGTATGGATCTTCAACGGTGATGGTCTACACGGTGGGTCATGGCGTTCATGGGTTTACGCTTGATCCAAACATCGGCGCGTTCGTCTTAAGTCACGAGAACATTCGAATGCCTGACCAAGGCAAATACTATTCGGTCAACGAAGCTTATCAAAAGTCGTTTCCCGATTCGTACAACCGATTCATTGGCAAGCTCCAAGAATCTGACTACAGCAGCCGGTACATTGGATCACTTGTCGCTGATTTTCACAGAACGCTTTGGCGCGGTGGCATCTTTATGTATCCGCCAACAAAAACACACCCGCAAGGCAAGTTGCGTTTGCTTTATGAAGCAAATCCAATCGCATTTATTGCTGAGCAGGCTGGCGGAATGGCTACGAATGGGAAAGAAAGAATTCTCGACATCGTTCCATCCGAAGTGCATCAACGAACACCGTTGATTGTGGGTAGCAAAATCGAGATGAACGGCTTGGCAAAGGAATTGTCGATCTAGTGGTTTGTCAAAGCTTATCTTGAAGCTCAGCCGCAGTGAGTTAGCACCCGGTTTAGTCAATTATGTTCAGTCCATTGTGTTTAAGCACCCAATTCAGTCGCGTGAAACCGGACGCTAACGCGCGACGGCTGATTTTCATCACGCTAAATTTAGGGCTGGCAAACCAATAGTATTCCGTCTCGTCTTAATTTTCGGGCGCCATGCTTCACGCTTGCGTGAGCATGATCCGCTGATTAGTGGTTTTTTCGTTGTTCATTCATGGCCATGCTGCCGCGTTGCCATGGCACCCATGCCTGTGGCACCCATCACGAATATTGAGCTGAGTCAAAATACTAGTCGCGCAACGAGGTGAGATCGATTGGCGAAAAATTTCCTGCATCTCAACTCCACTAGTTCGGGCGAACCCAAATTCCATTTCGATAAACCGACTCCGTTGGGTCAAACTCTGTTACGTTTTCGAATCGCGGAATACTGGTAAGGTCGGTTGAAGATTCAAAAGCGAAGTCCCCCCAATTTTGCTTTCGAGAACGGTTGGAACGCTCGGTTGCCAACGCAACGTTCAATTGGCGAAGGATCCCTGCTTCGACTCTTAGAAGGTCGTTAAGTTGAGACTTAGAAGGTCGATTGACTTTTAAAACTTGGTCAAGTGATTCCAGGCTCAATTCATCGTTCCAAAGGCGAAATGTCTTACGGTTTTCAGCATCTAACAACAACGATCTGGCGACGCCTGGCTGTTCCTGGCGTAGGGCGCGAACGAGTTTCAGCATCAACGCCGCTTGGTCCGTCGTCGGTTTAATCGGTTCGGAATTCTCAAATGGATTCGTTTGCGAATTGGGCGAATTGAGGAATCGAATCATTTCCAATTGGCGTTTTTCGCTCTCAGAGTCGGCAAGCTGAACAAGCATTTTCATTGCCGCGTTCTGCGTGTCTGACGAATCTGTTTGCCGACTCGATTGAAAGGCTGCAATCAACAACAAGCGACGAGCGAGCTGTCGGGCGACAGGATCGTCACTTTGAGGGATCAACTCTTCGGCGTAGTCGCGATACGCGTTTGGCTGACTTGGGTCCAAACCTTCCAAACGAGTGGCATCAAAGTTCACGACCAATTGTTCGACAAGCGATTTTTGAAGTTTGGTTCCGGGTTGAAGCTGACCATTCTCATACGCACGAAACACAACTTCTGTATCGTTTGATGAGACCAGTTTTCCAAAAACAGGTGTCTCTCTTCCTTTAATCCAAATCACATCGGCAAAGAGAACTTTGTTCGACGCAGGACAGCTAACGGAGAGAAGCAAAATCACAAATAAGACTATCGTTCTTGCGATTTTGTTTCGGCCTAAGAAAGGCTGAGCCAGATTGGCGATCAGTTCAGTCATTTCGATTCCCGACTTTTAACAATTCATCAACCATCGCTCGACGGCGAAGGTTCAGCATCTTTAGAAGTGACAATTCTGCAATATGAAGTCTGTCGGTCGAGAGCGATGTGGTTTGAAGTTGCGTTTCCAAGGCGGAAATCAGTTTCGTGGCGTCGGATTTATCACTCTCGCCAGTTAACTCGAATGCGATTGCCGATCCCAGAAGCTGAATCGTAAATGCAGTTTTTTCGATCTCATTGATGTCCAAATGCTCTAGCAAACCAAGCGAGCGTTGAATGTCCGAAATCCGTTTCGAATCGAAATCGCCTACAACATTCGATTGCTTTCTGAGAAATTCTTTGACCATGGTAGCCGCCAATTGATCAACGCTGCGATTGGCACTTTGTTGTTTTCCAGTAAGAGCAACGCTTCGTTCGGTATACGCGTCCGTCAAGAATATTTCCAATCGGATCCAATTACTTTTTAAATTGTCGGGATCTTGATCTACACGGTTTTCAACATCCGCAGCAACGGCCGCCAGCACCATGGCTTGGAGCGAGCCTTTCCAACTAGATTTGTTTGCAATTTGAAGTTCACGACCGAGAAGAAGTCTCAACAGAGTTAGAGTTTGGTCGACTTGAGCGTCAGAATTTGGAAGTTCATCAGCGATGGCAAGTGTCAGATTGGGCCAATGGCTAAAGGCTTCGACGATATCCTCGAGGCCAGTCAGTTCTTCCCGGCTGAGATCCGAAAGCATGAATTTGGCGATTGTTCTTGCTTCCGCATATGAAATGCCATCAAAACGATGCGCTATTTGTTTGAGTTGTTTGAGCGCAAGAATTCTCAATCCAGTTGAGTCGTTACTTGTGTCGAGAAGCCGATCAATCGCGGCGTCCATCCGTCTTTTGTCAGAAGCCATTGCCACGCCGGGACTCGCTTCGTTTGAAGCCTTATTGTCAGTTGGAAGTGAAATCAATTCTTGAAGTCTTGGCGGGGGCATGGCGATCAAGCGATCGAATTCCAAGAATGACGACTCGTCAATGTGCGTCGCATTTTCAAGGGAATCGCAAAATGTAGCTTCGATGTTAACGGCGACAGCAAGTTGGGCGATCCGGTCAGGTGAAACTGTTGAACGAGAATTCGATTCAATTTCAATGATGTCTTCGAAAAACTTGTCAAGCATTTTCGACCGTTGAATCATACTTCGAAGCTGGCTATTTCTAGCCTGCGTTGCGTAGGAACTTACTGCTGCCTCGATGACTGAGTGTCGGGAGCTTGCGACGGAAACACCTAGCCTTGGCAAAAGAAGTTTGCCGACTTCGACTTGGAATTTCTGATCACGCGACGACTCAAAAATTGAAATCCAATCGTTTAGTCGAACTTCATCACAGCTTTCGATTGACAGGTTCATCTCAGCCCGGATTGCACGCCATTGAGTTGGGTCAGTTTGTAGAATGGTCGTCACCGCATCTTCTCGATAGGAATTCAAAATCCCCGATTCCAATTTCGTTTCAGTCAGCCGAATCAAAGCTGGAAGCACAGCCGCTGACTGCGTGGGATTGGCCCAAGCTTTTTGAATTAGAGAATTCCACTGCGCGTTAGCGAGTAGAGTTTCTGATTTGCGGTTCTCCAGGGACGATCCTGAAGGATTAACCGGTTCCAAGAGCACTCTTGCCAGCGCTTGTTTGGCTACCGTTTTGCGTTCGATGCGGTTTGGATTGGAATCGAACGTTGAATTAGCGTCTCGCGCGATTTTTTGAAGAAGCGATAAAGCTGGATAGGCATCCTTCAAGAACTTAACAGTGAAAGGCTTCTTTTGTCGATCAACTGGACTACTAACATCGAAGTAAGATTCGATTTCCCAAATGATCTCGTTGGCAAACTCGACAGATGGCTCGGCAAAGTAAAACCGTGAGACTAAATCTCTAGCAAGTTCGGCATCATCAAAATTCTTCGAACAAGCTAGTTGGACAAGTTGTTGGTAGCCTTGTAACTGACTTGAACTGTCGTTTTCGAAAATTTGCCCAAGTGCACCATTTATCTCTTCGCTCGAACGACCGACTTGTTGAGCGTGTTGAAAGATCAGATCCTTGAAACGTGAATTGTTCTCCAAAAGAATCGCATTGGGAGCGACCTCAACTTCCGAATTATCAACGTTCGTTTGGGTAAGCCAACCACTGGAGTAAGTCCAGTACGCGCTCGCAGCGCAGATTGCTGCTAAGAGCGAGCCGATAACGAGTGGTCGAATTAACTTTCGATTCTTTTCCGTTCGGTTTCGAGATGAATGACGCGCGATGGTCTTTTCAACTTGAGATTCACTTAACCCCCAGTTTTTTCCAAACTTGAAAAGTTGAACTCGTTGCTCTTCATCAATGGAAAGTGCGTTTCCGATTTGGTTGACGATCGATCGCTCCGCAAAAGATAATGCTTCCTGAGGCGAGATTAGATCCATCCCAGCAAGATGGGCTCGCTCTAAGAGCAATTGCTGTGCGCGTGTCCCGTTGATGTCGTATTTTTTTTTGGCCAGTTTGATGGCCTCGACTTCGACTTTGGGCGAAATAATGTCGCCAGAAATCTTGCCGAACTCCTGGTCGACAAACTTGACGAACGCCTTTTCGTAATGCGTCAAACTCGGTGACGTCGTACGGTTGTCTTGAAGCAGCGTCAGTGCTTCCGCAAACAACTCATCTGGAAGTTTCTCACGATCGGCCAGCGATTGGAGTTTCGCGTGGCTTTCGACGTTGAGACCTTTTTCGGCAGAAATGATCGCCGCCGCTTTGCGCAAGAATGACCTTAGCCGAGGATCCGGCTTGTTGGAACTTTTGCTTTTTGACTGCTTTTTCGCCACAAGCCTAGTTTAGCGACTTTGGTTTAAGGACTTAAGCCAACTTAACTAGAGGGTATTTCAAAACCTGTAGTGGACTTCGCCAGAAGTCCCAGCTCG
>CAYMFZ010000267.1:0-6693 GCA_964389585.1 uncultured Pirellulaceae bacterium
AACTTCTGCCGGAAGTTTCCAAGATTCACGTAAGACCCAATTTCAGCAAGCGTTTTATCAATAAACGAGTCCGCTCGTCGGCTTGGTAACTCTCGGCAAGAGTCACCCACTAATTTTGTATTCGAGGCAGCAAGTGTCTTCGAAAGGCGACCTTGCAATTCTCTTGAGATTCCTCGCAGCGTGTTTGCAAGCTATTCGCATGAGCACTACGATTCGTTGGCAATTGGCTTAACTCAATTGCTCCCAAATCAATCCAGTCCAATCAGCCGGTGGCATCCGTCCCATCAGCGATGGCATAGGGCTGTTTTGGGGATCTGGTAATTCTCAGGATGGAAGCCTAAATCACTTCTCTTACTCTCACTCCAGCTTTAAGTCAGCGATTGACAACACAAAAAAGGCCCGTCAAACAATTGACGGGCCAGTGGTTCTTTGAATCGCGCAGTCAGACTAGCGAGCCAGCTTGACTTCAAATTCTTTGTTTTCAGCCGACACAGTGAACGACAACGGCGACGTTCCGACTCGATGATACTTTTCAGGAATCGGTCGGTTCTTTAACTTCTTCTTGAAGTTCGCAGCCGCCATTAATGAGCGTTCATCTTGGCCGCGAGTGTCGCCAGGAATTGGACCCTCAACAACCAAGACCTTGCACTCACAGGCACAGCAACCGGGTTCTGGCTTTCCTTGCAAATGCAAAGTAAACGCACCGGATTTGTCTGAAATACCCGAGGCAACAAAGTTCCCATCAAGGCCATCTGCCATCGGCATGAATCTGACTTCAGCGTTAGCAAGTGGATCGCCGTTGATTGTGACAACTCCTGTCACAGGGACAATTTCAGGGGGTGAAGTGCCACATCCCGAAATCGCCATGATGCAAAGTGCAATCGCTGCAATGATGATCCGCATGATTAGTTGCCCGTTACAGTTGCGGGATTGCCGTCGTTGCGAATCGCAAGATTTTGAAGCAGTTCAAGGTCAGCAACGTTTGTCATCGTCACGAACTGAACTGAACCATCACCCAACACAAAATTAGCACCACCTGGGTGGGCACTACTGAATGAATTGAATTTCTTATCACTCAAAGCAAAGTTCGTGTTGTTGTCTAGGTCGGAACCTTCAGGAAGTCGATAGTTGATCGGCTCCAGCATTCCAGAAATGCAATCACGTGAAGCGAAAGCGTTTGACCACGCCCAACCACGATAGTCTCTGAATCCTCGCCATTCTCTGTCAAACGAGTATCGCTCACCAGCAAGCAAGGTATTTGACGAGCCATCAGAAATCATCGCAAACGAGGTCTTGCTGTTGTAGTGAAGAATACCATCGTAAGTGATGTCGAAAATGTACCAAGTTTGCAAACCAGCAACGCCAAAATAGCTGTTGGCACCAAAGTAGAAATCTCGGAACTGAACGACTCGCTCTTCAACATCGGAAGGGCACAACAGACCAGGGACAACGTTCGCCGCAGCAGAGTCTGGACCGTCCGCGTTGACATACTCTCGCTGTGTCAGGTCGAGTTGGTCGTAAAGATTGTTTTGTTCCATGAAAGGAAGGATCCATGTCATCCAAGATCCAAACCGTCCTTGGATTTTCGGTTCAGGCATACCAATGTTGCCAGCCGTGCTTGTAAACCAAGAACCTGAGCCTTGATCAATCGGAACGTTAAGCCCCGGAGGAAAATGCATGTGAGCACTTTCGTAGTTCAAACAGGCCAAACCAGTTTGTCGTAAGTTGTTAGCACATTGGGTTCGACGAGCGGCTTCACGTACTTGCTGAACCGCTGGAAGCAGCATTCCAATCAGGATCCCAATGATGGCGATCACGACCAATAATTCAACGAGCGTAAATCCATTGCGATGTTGTTTCTTGGACATCGTTACCTCAAAAAAAGAGATTTTGGAAAGGAAGAAATTGCTTGAAGCGCTTTTTCAAGAGCTTCAAAAAATGACGAATAACAGTATGCCGAGATTGTAAGGAACAGGGGCAATTTTCGCCAGTTGCTAAAGCCGCCTTCCGTTCGTTATTCAAGAAGTCTTAACAATGATTTTGCCCTTCAACCCGTGTTGTTGGTAAACCTTGCCACTGATCGTCAGGTAGCGCTGTAGGAAAGTAATTCTTGGCACAGTGTTGACTAAAGGTCGGCAATATTCCGGTTCCATATAGTGATTCGTTATTCCTTGTTCAACCTCTGCGTTGCGAATTCCAAATACTGTTTCCAATCGAATGAAGTGATGTCGTGCTTGCCTGAGCGTATATGGTATCCACGCGATTCAGTGAAAGCTGGAGTATCGATCTCGGGCATTTGATCCTTCAATGGCTTGTCGCCATAAAGTTCGAATACCGGGTTCGATTTGGCGAGCGAAAGATATTCTCCCTTTGGATCAGCCCAAAGGTCTTTACTCGCACTCGCGACATAGACTAACCGCGGCGCGATGAGCGAAATGAGCTGATGCTGGTCTACGGGGATCGAGTTTTCGTCGTCGTTATAAGTTGCGAACTGATCGCAAAACCAATGCGGAAAGTTCGTGTTGATGACTTTGACCGTTTCACCAAACTTGCGCCGATGAAGTGCTGCCCCTCCACAGCCTGAATTGTTACTCACCGTTAACCAAAACCGTTCATCGGTCGCGCCTGCCCACAGCGACGTCTTCCCCAGCCTCGAATGTCCAATTACGGCAACACGTTTTGAGTCGATCTCTTTTTCCGTCTCAAGGTAATCGAGCGTTCTTGAAAGCGCCCAAGCCCAAGCACCGATCGAGCCCCATTGATCTTTGGTCGGTTGTGTCTGTTCAGGCTTGTAGAACAAAGGATGAATTCCGTTTTTGAATTGATCATCAAAATCGGGATCGACATCGCCATAGTAGATCGTCGCAACGCCAAAGCCACGACTGATGATCGCTTCGTAGGGCCATCGCGAGGCGGACTTACCACGATCAGCTTCCCTGGCTTGATTGTTTTTGATGTCCTCATTGTTTCGAACCCAGCTTGTTGGAATCGAAACCTTGGGATCGTCGGTCGTCGTATGGTTGCCGTGAAAATTGTATCCAACAAAACAAGGCACGGCTTCACTTGATTTTGGCAGCGTCAAAAGTACCGTCGCCGATTGGCTTTTGCCAAATTTCAACTTGATCTGTTTTCGAATGGCTCGTCCGTTTAGCGCTTCCCAGGATTCACCAACCTCAAACGTCACTGAGATGTCTTTATTTGGAAAGTTTCCATAAACGTGGTCACTGAAGAGACTCAACAATTCGGGACGACGTTTTGATTCCCAATCCTTTGTTGATTCAACCATTGAACCGTCGATACACTCCAACAGTCTCGGCAACTCGTAGATGGGAACTTTGGATTCGTCTTGATTGATGCCAGGGCGTTGAGCCGATACGTCTTCTGAATTGAAATTCATGGCAAGGAGAGAGGTGAAGAACAGAAGTGAGATGCGTTTTAGCATTTGAACTTTTCGGATTTGATGGTTAAGGCATCAACATTGTACTGAGTTTCTCCTAAGCCAAGGAAGTTATTCCCACGGCATTTCCTGACGACGAAAGGGGGTCAAACTGCAAACCGAAAGCAGTCGCCGCTTGGCAAACTCCTTGGTGAGGTCTCGTTCGTCTCGATCGAAAGTTCCAATTCCTCGCCAACCATTTTCTTTAAGCTGAACCTGGACCGAACCATGCGGGCAAGGTCGTCACTTGAAAAGTCGAGCGTGTGACAAGACAGGATTGCGAGTTGGCAACGATGGTCACACAGTTGATCAAGCAAACCAATTAGCTCACCGAGGTCGCGTTGGATTTTCCAAACCTCTTTTTTGGGCCCACGTCCAAATGAAGGTGGGTCAGCAACCACGATGTCGTATCGGTTGCCACGTTTGATTTCACGGATTACGAATCGAATCGCGTCTTCGGTGATCCAGCGAATCGGAGCCTCGCCAAGTCCAGCCAGTGTCGCGGTCTCGCGTGCCCAAGCTACGACGCTTGAAGCCGCGTCAACATGCGTGACTTGAACGCCACGCTGCGCCAACGCCATGGTCGTGCCACCTGTGTAGCCGAAAAGATTGATGGCTTTCATTCCACTCAAATCTCTCGGGTGGTCAAGAATCCAATCCCAATTTGCAACTTGCTCGGGAAAGATGCCGACTTGGCCAGTTGGAGTTGTCGCTAGATTGAACTGAATTCCACGATGCTCAACTTGACACTCGAATTGATCAACAGCAATGTTCCAGCCAACAGTTCGATCGAAGGTGATGGCTTGGTCCCAATCAACTGAACCGACACGCGGCACCAAATCGGCGGCAGGAGATGGTCGCCTTATCAGCGTTTCGTCTCCGAATCGTTCGAGCTTTTCTCCATCACCAAAGTCAATCAATTGATATTGTTGCGGAGAGAACATCGGTGTTCGATTGGCCAAGCGAATGAACGAAGCGATCCTCTGACGGGATCGCTTCCGTAACTCTACCGATTGCCCACGATTTCTTCCAGCGGATGGTTCGTTACTTGCTTAGTTCATCAAGCATTTGAAAGAGCAATTTCGTTGTGCTGTCCGCTTTCGTCGTTTTGTTTCCAGATTTGGTCAGGTCCCAAGCATCGATCCAAACCTGTTTCGATTTCTTCATGCCAAAATCGGCGACCAAGTGCTTTTCAAAATCTGGCATGTGGGCGGCGCCGTAGAAAATCGCAATCTTCTTTTTGCCTTGGGCCATCTCTTTCTGCAAGACCTTGAGTGCGGCGGCATTTCGGTCGACCACAAGCAATTGATTCAATGTCGAGCCCATGCCCATTTCAATCACACCGGAATCTGCGAACTGATTCGCCATCATCCGTTTCATTTTAAGTGGATCCCCCAATGCTTCGAACAGGTTCGTTGAATTCATTTGGCTGGCACTGCTCTTGCCGTTTGATCCAGCAGTTCGATTCTGCTGACGCATCATTTCGGTAATCGCGCTCAACCCTACGGTCAGCGGAGTATCACCTCGCTCCGCCATTTTTTCTCCCATCTCGGTCGGAGACATATCGGCGTGAGTGAAGTTTTCTTTTTGGTAGTCGATCATTTCCAACTGCGACTCCAAGCCAAGCGTTGACTGGGCTTGGCTCTGCATCCACGAAACAATGTTCAGTGGGCTGTTCGAGTTCGATTCTTTCTTGCCTCCGCGAGGAACCCGCGTGCCTTGGGGGGCGACCAGTTCATAGAGAACAACATCGTAGTGTTTGAATTGATTATTGAGTTGACTGAAGTAATCGCCTTCGCCAATGTGAACGGCTCCGATCAAATCGACAACCAGTTCGCCTTCGCTCGGACGATACCTTGTAATCGCGGTTTGCATCGCAAGCGGTTCCCCGGCGGCATCCTGAGTGACGCGTAAGAATTTCGTTGGCTCCGAAACGCGTTTCTGTTCAGACCGTTCCGTCGTCTGGACGTTATTGTTTGAACCAGTCTTGCGACTGCCAACACGCTCTTTTGATTCCAGTTGCGCATTCGCGAACGCAGAAAATCCAAGACTTGTCGCCAAGAACAGCGTTGGGACAAACAGTCTCCTGCCGGCGCGCGTTGTGAATTCAAGGTTTCTAAAGATTCGGTTCATGGTGAATTTACTTATTGGAATGCAATCGAATGGTTTCAAGATCAGTCAATCAAATGAACGGCGTTTTGATCTCGATTCTGCTATTCGCGTCGTGAATTGGGATCTTGCCGTGAAAACCCAGTATTCATAGCTTTTTCAAGCGGCGGCAAAAGTCAACAACCTGCGCATAGCACGTCGTTTTTCGCGAATCGTCCAACAGATGAAAGTTTCTGGACAGTGTGACCTTGTCTGTTCAACGCCATCAAATTCGTGCATCATCGTGTTTGCAAAAAGTCGCAGTTGTTAAGCGTTGCCTATTAGTCGTTGCCTTTAATTTCGGAACAGCCAATGCCGTCGGATATCGAAATCGCCCGTCAATGCACATTGAAACCCATCACTGAAATCGCTGAACAGATCGGGATCGCTTCGACTCAGTTAGAGCAATATGGCCAACACAAAGCGAAACTTCCACTTTCGTTGATTGACCAAAACAAAGCCAACAAATGCAACTTGATTTTGGTCAGCGCGATTTCGCCGACACCTGCGGGCGAAGGCAAGACCACGATGTCGATTGGATTGACGCAAGGTTTGAACCGGATTGGAAAGCAAACAACCGTCGTACTTCGTGAGCCATCGTTGGGTCCCGTGTTCGGCATCAAAGGCGGTGCAACGGGTGGCGGCTGGTCGCAAGTCTTACCAATGGAAGACATCAATCTTCATTTCACTGGCGATTTCGCAGCCATCGAAAAAGCTCACAATCTGTTGGCGGCTCTGATCGACAACAACCTGCAAAGTAAAACCAAGTCGCTTGGCATTGATCCGCGAACGGTCGCCTGGAAACGGGTCTTTGACATGAACGATCGCGCGCTGCGTGACATCGTTGTTGGAATGGGCGGCACTGGAAACGGTATTCCTCGTGAAACCGGATTCGACATTACCGCGGCCTCGGAGATCATGGCGATTCTTTGCCTCAGCAATAACCTTGTCGATTTGAAAGAACGATTGGGCAATATTTTTGTCGGGTTTACATTGGATCGAAAACCGATCTACGCAAAAGATCTCAAGGCCAACGGCGCAATGGCGGCTTTGCTGAAGGATGCGATCAAACCGAATGCGGTGAAGGCAACCAACGAGTACAAGAATCC
>CAYMFZ010000267.1:6703-7615 GCA_964389585.1 uncultured Pirellulaceae bacterium
ACCGAACCTTGTTCAGACGATTGAGGGCACGCCCGCGATTATTCATGGTGGACCATTTGCCAATATCGCTCAAGGAACTAATACGGTTATTGCGACCAAGATGGGAATGTCGCTCTCAGATTATGTGGTCACCGAAGCCGGATTCGGATCAGATCTCGGCGCTGAAAAGTTCTTCGACATCAAATGTGCCGGAGCTGGTTTGGCTCCCAAAGCAATGGTGCTCGTCGCCACAATTCGCGCTCTCAAGTATCACGGTGGTGCCGATTTGAAAGAGCTAACGGAGCCAAATGTCGACGCGGTCACTGCGGGCTTAGTCAATCTTGAAAAGCATCTAGAGAACACGAAACTTTACAACGTCGAAGCCGTCGTTGGGATCAATCGTTTTCTTTCGGACACCGATGAAGAAATCGCGGTTGTCAAACAGCGTTGCGAAGAATTAGGATTCAAAGCCGTCGTGGCTGACGTGTGGGGCAAGGGCGGCGAAGGAGCCGAAGACCTTGCGTCAGCCGTCGTCGCAGCGATCGAAGGATCAGAAAAATCATTTACGCCACTCTATGATTGGTCTCTTCCGGTTAAGAAAAAGATCGAGACCATCTGCCAAAAGGTCTATGGAGCGAGCGGAGTTGAATACACTTCAACGGCCAAGAAAAATCTACGAACGATTAAGAAACTTGGCCTTGAAGGGCTGCCTGTTTGCATTGCGAAGACTCAAAAATCGCTATCGGATGACCCCAAAAAGATTGGTCGACCAACGGGATTTGAAGTCACGGTACGCGAGATCGAAATCGCTGCGGGAGCTGGTTTTCTTGTTCCGATCACGGGCGACATGATGCGCATGCCAGGTCTGCCTGCCACGCCGGCCTCAGAGAATATTGACATCGATGAGAATGGCGAGATCACGGGATTGTTTTA
>CAYMFZ010000268.1:0-7592 GCA_964389585.1 uncultured Pirellulaceae bacterium
GTAAGAGTAAGAGTAAGAGTAAGAGTAAGAGTAAGAGTAAGAGTAAGAGTAAGACGGTTTTGCGGCACGGCTGACAGAATGCAAGTCAAAACCGACTTCTTTTCGGGCGGTTTCTTACTGAAATAATGCCGTTAAAATGATCGCTTTGGCAACCGTTTTCGATTGTTTGATATCGCGTCCCGTTTTTTTCTCAAGAAACAACGCTTAAAAGCGAATCGAAATTGGAAAAGATTTGGCAGAAGAATCAATTGCCAAATTGCCTTTTTTCCTTTTTAAAATCAAACCTTTGGATGGGAGCACATGTCTGAGAAACCTCAAGCGCTGAAACCGATCATGTTGTACGATCACTTGCCAGGAATTCTGGCCGGTTATCCCGCAGCCCTGTTCGCGCTGCTCGCGATTTTGTCGCTTTTCAAAAGAAGCATACACAGTTCGGAAACGCGCACGCAATTAGAAGCATTGGCTACGTCACTGTCTGACAAGGCGGCGGAAAGTGTAGATGCCGCTCAGCAACTAGACGGTATCAATCTCTTGCTTCAACAGACAACTCCATTCTTTAACGCACACATGCTGTTTTGGATTGGTCTTTCGATCATGTTGGTTTGGTATGTTGCGTTTCGATTCAACATGCCAAAAAGCAAGTTCATGCTGATGTTCTTCATGCTTGGTACGCTGATTGGAATTCCGGTTGTGCTCGAGCTTCAAGGTGCGATTCGTCCATTCAGTTGGTTCGGAAACGTGATGGGGCGACTTGAGCCGACGGTAGACACGGGTGCATGGGTTGTGATGTCACTAGTCTTTTTTGTGATTTGGCTGGGTAACTTTATCTACAGTCGAACACACATGCGGGTGCGGATTGATGAATCTGGTTTGACGGTCAATCGGTTGGGCGGCAAAGGCGAGCGATTCGAGCTGATTGGACTAAAGACTGAGAATGAGCCGCTTGATTACCTCGAGTTGTTTCTTGCTGGTGTCGGTTCACTGTCTTTGAAGACTCGAATGAACAAGTCAATTTTTACCATGAAGCGAGTTGTCGGTTTGTACCGAACGCCGTGGTTCCCATTCTTCAAAGGCAAATTGGCTCGGATTGAAGAGATGCTGAGTTATCAAGGTAAAGTCGTTTCGGTCGATCGAAATGACAAACTTGACGCCGCCGAAATGACGGACGGTGATGGTGACGGGCATGATCATGACGACATCCTTGACGATAACCACAATGAAGAAAGTGCCGGAGCAAGTGACTTTGATAGTCCCGAAGCGTCGTCTGATGCTCCCGATGATCGCGGAATTGATTAATCCAGTTTTGTTAATCCAGTTTGATAAAGTTCACCATGACGAAAACGTCGTTGCCATAGGCAGCGGCGTTTTTTTGTGTTTTACCGACCGAGACCGAGTCTTGGTAGGAGCAAAGCAACAAGCTTCCGGTAGACGCTGCGATCCCAATTGGATCGTTGGCTTGGTGACGGGTTTTTTGGTGGTGTCGCTTTTCGCTCAACCACCGGCTAACTGCTTTGATCCTTTCGGGATAGATCGAAAGGAAGTGGCTGTCATTTTGGCCGAGTAGATTGAAGGTCATGGCTCTTCCCGGGTTGGCTTCTATTGATAGCTCACGAGATCGGGCACACGTTCATGTCGATTGACCTTCTTGTTGACGGTGCGCTTCGGATTGAATGGACGACTCCTTGGACCGCAGTGATTCGGAGCCAAGCGCCAAAAACAAGAATAAGAAAAAGAGGAATCCGATCGCCAACCCGACATGGTAACTCGCAAGTGCCGCAACGACAGCAATTCCTGTTGTTAAGATTAACATGAATCGGATTGAGAACTGGGATTTAACGCTGCGGATTGCTCCAACGAAAAGTTGTTCAACGAAAAGGAGAAAGACGCAAAACAGACAGGCAAGCAATATAAATGTGAATAAACCAGTTACCATTTGGAAGTATTCGGTGTTCCTAAACGCGTACATCGAAGAAATCAATCCAACCGCTGCTATCGCGAACGTCAACGCAATGCCGATGCGGATCCTTTGGATCGCTTTTTCGTACTGAGACAACTGTCGATTTTCGGATTTTGAGTTCATCGTCAAGCTCTGTAAGTCGATTGAGAATTGTCCCAAATTTATGAGCCGTAGGCGCTAGCCTCGGGCCAGGATAACAAGGAAAACAAGCCACTCGTTGGAATGGCCCGAGGCTAGCGCCTTCGGCTCACTGTGGAATAACTTCCTGGTTTTGGGATAAGTTCTACGTTTGTCGCTTAATTGTATCGACTACGTTCAGATTGCGTTCGAGAATTCGGAATGGAAAATTCAGCTCGCAAGATTGGGAAGACTGTTTGACTTCGCTAACCGAAGAAAATGACTGCTACGAGATCTGTCGGTCGGTTTGCTGCGAGCCCCGCATGCTGAAAGCTCTGCTCGTTGGGAGGCCAGCTTGAATACGCAGTAGCGGAGTTCATTTGGAATTCTAAATGACGAGTGGTCCAACAAAATGCACTCCTAGCAATTTCTGCATCTACGAGGCACACGTTTGTTCGAAGAAGTATTTTAAAAGCGCAAAAAAAGGCGAAGCCAAGTGGCTTCGCCTTTTAAGTTTCGTTTGAGCTAGTTTCTCTAGTTCAAATTCTTCTGCTACTTTTCAGCGTCTTTCTTGGAACCACTGACATCGACTGCGTAGAGGTGGCGACGATCTGAAAGATACATTCGTCCGTTGGCAAAAGTCGGTGTGCTGTAGATTGACGAGTAGCTAATGGTCGTCTTCTCAGCCAAAATCTCAGCTTTCTCTTTCGAGTGATTGAAAACCGTCAGCGTGCCTTCTTCGTTTCCGATAAAGACTTTGCCATCGACGATCAAAGGAGAACCCCAAACACCAGACATCATGTCGTGTTCCCAATGACGCTTGCCTGTTTCGAGGTCGATGCAATGCACATACCCAGTAAGGTCAGCGGCATAGACTAATCCATCGGCAACCGCGACGGTCGACATCGTTCGTCGATACCAAGCCTTGGTCTTGGTGACCTTCTTCTCGGTTCCATCGCTTGCTTTCTTGGTCGTTGTCTCTTCGTACTCGCCACCGTAGACCCAAACGATTGCTGCGTTTTCATTGGGCTTTCCTTTGACGCCAATCTCACCAACCTCAGCACTGACGTCACCGGTTTTGGTGGCGTCGATTCGCCAAAGATAGCCAACTCCCTCGCCGTGCTCGGGATCCTGCCCAACGGCAATGATCACGCTGTTGTCGTAAAAAACAGGCGTAGAAATAATTGAGTTGCGAGTTCCAATTCCATTCAGCTCCCACTTGGTTTCTTTCGGATTGAGATCGCACTTCCAAATTTCATCGCCAGTTGTTGCGTCGTGAGCGTAAACCCAGCCGTCACCACCCGGGAAAATGACCTGCGTCTTTCCGTTGACTTCGCCAATTGCAGGAGAAGACCATTGGCCGTGAAGAATGGCATCGAATGGTTGATTGTGTTCCCAAACGACTTCGCCCGTGTTCTTGTTGACGGCCACAAAGCATGGAGCCCGCGGCGAAGGCACGTTCAAGTGGGCTTCGTCGACACCGTTGGATGTCACTAGATAAACAATGTCACCGTGAATGACAGGTGAGCTTGTGGCTAGGTTATGGGGAAAAACACCCATCTCTTCGATGAGGTCGAGATTCCAAATTACATCAGCATCTTCTTTCGTGGTGTCGGCTTCGTCTTTCACGTCGCCATCGTTCTCGTCGTCGTGAAAACCTTCGGCATCAAGGCACATCAATTCGCAGCGGTTCGTCACGACCCAAAGCCGTCCGTCTTCGATTACGGGAGCGGAGCAGATTCCTTGAAGAGGCCAGTCGTTCACCTTGCCGGCCTTGAGTTTTTCTCGGCTCAACTGCCAAAGAAACTTTCCGTCGTCTTCGTTGAAGCAAAGCAAAACACCGAGGTCAGTATCGACAGGGTACTTGTCTTTACGCCAGCCTCCGCCGTTGTTCGTGCCGACATACACTTTGCCGCCCGCGACAATTGGATTACCGTAAGTCTGCGAGCCGAGTCCCTGTTGCCAGACGACTTTGCCATCAGGGCCTTTGTCGAGTTCGAAGTCAAGTGAAACGGACTTGGCATCCGAAACCATGTTGCGGCTAGGCGTACCGCCCCACATTGGCCAGTCGGCACTCACGTAAGTTACTGTCGCGATCAACAGAAGGGTCGCAAGCGATAAAACTTGAATCGCTTTCATAGTTGTTCCTTGGATATTGTTGTTTAGTTGTTGTTGGTTGGGAATTCGCCAGCCACATAATGTGGTGGCGAATGGATTCTGTCAAAGATCAAAGACTGATCAGTGTTGTGTCACGATCACATTGTCGAAATAGCAATCTGCCAAAGCGTAGAAATAGAGTCCCGGAGAACCCATTTCATTTGCATGAGGATCCGTCTGTTCGATCGTCCATTCCGCCGGCTCCTCCTCAGAACGCTTCCAGACTTTGCCGTAGACTTTGGCGACACCATCCGCCACATCGACTTTCATCTTCATGGTGTACCAGACATCGGGATCGCTGCGGAACTTAATCGACTTGCCCATTCGCTTGTGCGGGGCCCAAGACAAAACTTCGAGCTTGCTGGTGTTTCCAACCATGATCAAGTTGTATCGGTGGCAAGAAAGTCCAATGCTCGCGAGTTGACGACGTTTTTCAGTTAGTCGTACGTCGGCTTGTACTTCGTAGTTTTTCATCTCAGGAAAGCCAAGTCCGACTTGGTGGCTTGGACGTCCCTTTGCTTCTTTACCGCCGGTCACTTTGGCGACTTTCTCACCATCGAGATCGAATGGCTTAAGTTTGACGTGAGCACGGAGCCAGCCTTCAGGAACTCCAACTGGTGGCTTGAGTTCGTCGAGATCCCATTTCCAAACTTTGGCAGGATTGAACATGCGGACTCGAGCCAAGGCACTCTTGTCACCAACTTTGGTTGTTACTGTTCCCGCAAAATGCGACTCTGTCGTCGGTGCAACGAGTGTGTCGCCGCTGGCAGTAAATCCTGCGAGCGTTTTGCCGACTTCAAGCGATTCAGCTGGGAACTTCTTGATCAATCTTCCGTTGGCGTCAAAGGTATGAACTTCAAATTTTGTGCTTGAACCAGGTTCGACGATTGTTTCAAACGGTCGAAGTTGAACGAGATCGACTTCTGTTCCAGCGGCTGTTTCCGCAGCAAAGGGCTTGGCTGTTCCAGCAACACCAGGTGAAGCATCGTTCGCGATACAAAGCGTTCGGTCGCGAGTCACAAGTACGACACGACCATCAGCGATTGCTGGCGAAGCGTAAATCTCATCCATTCCTGTGTAGACGTCTGAGCTCATTTCCACGTGCGAAAGGACTTCACATTTTTCTCGTGACGGTTTGAGGATCCAAACGTTGCCGTTGACTTCCGTCGCGTAAATTTTTCCGTCGGCAAAAACGGGCGATCCTTTTCCGACGGTACCGAGACTGTGGTTCCAAAGCTCAGATCCGTCTTTCGCGTCGAAAGCGTAGAGCTTTCCAATGTCGGCGACGACGTACAGGATTCCATCATTCTCAAGCAACGCCGAATAACCGGCTTTGATTCCATCGACTCGCCAAACGCTATGAGTATCCGTGACGTCCCCGGTTCCAGTTGCGTCAATGCATTGAACACGACCAAATTCTGTGTTGTCGATATTGTCTTCACCATGAGAAATGTAGACTTTGTCACCCACGATAACGGGAGTTTCGTTCAAGCCCCGCATGGACATTCGGAATTCCCAAATTGGTTTTCCAGTTCGAGCGTTCATGGCATAAACGTGGCCATTGCAGTTTCCGCCAACGAGTAGACGTTGTCCTTTGACGACGCCCACGGCTGGAACGGAATAGTTCGTGTCGACGGGGCTTTTGCCAGGAGCAGAGACCCATTGAAGTGAACCGTCTTTTTTGTTGAAAGCGTAGTAATAGTGGAGAGGCCCGGGGCCTTTTGACTCGCCCCAGTTAGCCGCAAGGAAACTGACAATCAACCGGTCTTCGTCGATGATTGGCGTTTGCGTTCGTCCACCGTAGCCCGACATTTTTCCGTATTGCTCTGCCAGCGAGATTTCCCAAACCTTTTCTCCATCACCTGTGTAGCATCGCAAAATGCCACTAACCGAGTGAACGTAAACGTTTCCAGTTTCAGGGTCGCCGCACATCGAAGCCCAACCAACACGAGGGGCAGGGATGTCGGTTTGAAAAACGTTGAATTCATCGCGCCAAAGAATCTCACCGGTTTTCAAATCCCAGCAAGTAACTTGTTCTCGAGCGTGGATCTTTTCTTCGGGGTCGTTGACGTCGTCGGTTGTTCTGCTGTTTAGGTAAACTTTGCCATTGAGAATAATTGGCGTCGCGCGTCCGCCGACTTTGGAATCCCAAGCGACATTCTTTTTGGGATTGATCGACCAAGTCTCTGGGAGATTGGTGTCCCGCGAGATTCCGTTTTGTTCCGGTCCGCGCCAATTTGCCCAGTCTTGAGCGTGTGCGGATTGGCCGAAGTTAAATTGTGCAATGAAAGCGGAAGCAAGTCCCAGCAAAAGTAAACGGGCGAGCCTTTGGTTGTCCTGACTCTGATCTTTTTTGTTTTGCTTACGAGTCAAGCTGGACTTTCTTGATCGCTGATTCGTTCGCGAAACACCTGGTTCCGTTTTTTGCATTTTTGTTTACCCGGGATATGGTCAAAATTTCTTTTCGTTGTTCACATGCAAGTTTGCATGATTCATTTTCAAACTAACGCATCCGGCATCTGTTGATACTCGGATTCGTTGCAGATTAATTTAATCGGCGACCCAACGTTTTACCATATCGAGGTAACGATTAATCAACGAAAACGCATTCAATCCGGGTGATCATCAAAGCAAATTGTGAGTATGATTGCCAAATTGTATTGAGTAGAACAAAACGAATCGGAACATCATGTCGGGCCCTCAATTTCCTTCCACGAGAATGCGTCGAGTACGCCAACACGATTGGTCTCGACGTTTGGTTTCTGAAAACCAAGTTTCGGTGAACGACTTGATTTGGCCCGTATTTGTGCAACCTGGTGTGGGGCAACGAGACGAAGTCACTTCAATGCCTGGCGTTTTTCGGTTGTCAATTGACTTGCTGGTCGAAGAAGTTCGATCAGCCGCTGGACTTGGCATTCCAGCGATCGCGATTTTTCCGCAGACAGATGCAAAACTTAAGACTGATAGCGCGGAAGAAGCGATCAATCCAAACAACTTGGTTTGCAAAACAGTCGAGGCGATCAAGTCAGCGGTTCCCGAGATTGGAATCATCTGTGATGTTGCTCTCGACCCATACACTTCGCATGGACAAGACGGACTGGTAAGAGATGGCGTCGTCGTCAATGACGAAAGCGTTGCCATGTTGTGTAAGCAAGCCGTCGTTCAGGCGAAAGCAGGCTGCGACGTGATCGCACCATCGGACATGATGGACGGGCGAATCGGCGCAATTCGAAAATCCCTAGATAGCGAGGGATTTGAAAATGTCATGGTCATGAGTTACGCCGCGAAATATGCTTCAGCTTTTTATGGACCGTTTCGTGACGCGATTGGATCGAAGTCAAATTTAAAGTCAGGCGGTGTT
>CAYMFZ010000269.1:0-5429 GCA_964389585.1 uncultured Pirellulaceae bacterium
ATCCACGTCCTCGCCTTCGGGAAGTTCCAGTACAAGCTCTTTAATGAACGTCGCCACATTGTCGTTGGAGCGAACGGTGCATTCCCATTTCTTTGTTTCAAAAGCCTCTTCAGGAACTTCGACTTCCATATCCTGCTTAACAGCGACCTGACATGAAAGTCGGCAGCCTTCGCGGGCTTCGCGTTTGTTGATGTGGCCTTTCTCGGTATCCAAAATGTCGCCGCCGCCCGAATGGACTTTGACCAAACACTGGGCACAAGTTCCACCGCCGCCACAAGCTGAGGAAACAAAAATCCCCTCTTCGGCAAGCGTGCTCATCAGCTTTCCGCCGGCCGGGACGATGATTTCTTTTTGGTTGTTCACCATGATCTTGACATCGCCCGTGTTCACGAGGAACGAACGAGTCAACATGATCAAGCCAACCAAAACAAGAACGACAAGCGTAAATGTCGCGACGCCGAGTAAAATTTCCATAGCAACAACAATCAAGTTAAAAGTTGAAACGTAAGCCTTCACAATCAGAGACAATTTTCTCTGACCACAACGTTGACAAGAATCCTAAATGCCCAAGAAGGCTTGGAACCCAAGTGCCATCAAACCAACGATGATGAACGTAATTCCCAAACCGCGAAGTCCCGGAGGCACGTCACTGTACTTCAGTTTTTCCCGAATTCCGGCAAGTCCGATAATCGCAACCGCCCAGCCAAATCCACTGCCAACACCGAACACGCAACTTTCGGCGAAAGTGTACTCTCGCTGCTGCATGAACAACGTTCCGCCAAGGATCGCACAGTTTACAGTGATCAACGGCAGGAAAATTCCCAGCGTGTTGTAAAGAGACGGCATGAACTTATCGAGTGTCATTTCGAGGATCTGCACCATCGCCGCAATCACGCCGATGAAGCAAATTAAGCTCAAGAACTCAAGGTCGTAACTTGCAAGGAAAGTCGAACCTTCCTTGAGGAAGTTATCAAGAATCAAGTTATTGACTGGCACGGTAATTGTTTGAACAACGATCACCGCGATACCAAGTTGAATCGCCGTTTTGACATTCTTCGACACCGCGAGAAACGTACACATTCCGAGGAAGTACGCCAGCGCGAGGTTGTCGACGAAAGCCGAACGCAAAAATAGTTCGAATAAATCAGCCATGGTTATGCTTCCTCCACCTGATCAGGTTTCCAGGTACGCAAGACCCAGATGAATATTCCGATAATGAAAAACGCACTTGGCGATAACAGCATCAAGCCGTTGGGTTCGTACCAACCTTGCGAAACGCCGTCGACAATTTCTTTCTTTGGCAAAACGGTGATGCCAAACAGAGTTCCACTTCCAAACAACTCGCGAAAGAATCCGACGACCATCAGGATTAAGGCGTAGCCCAATCCGTTTCCGACGCCATCAAGAAAACTATCTCGAACCGAGTTCTTCATCGCGAAACCTTCGGCACGCCCCATCACGATACAGTTGGTGATGATCAAACCGACAAATACCGCGAGTTCTTTGCTCAGCGAATACATGTAGGCCTTCAAAACCTGATCAACCAAAATCACCATTGAGGCGATGATGGTCATCTGAACGATGATTCGAATGCTGCTCGGGATACGATCGCGAATCAAAGCGACCGCCGCACTTGAACAGGCGGTTACCACAACAACGGCGATCGACATCGTGACTGATGTTGAAAGTTTCGTTGTGACCGCAAGCGCCGAGCAAATCCCAAGGATCTGCAAAGCGATTGGGTTGTTGTTAAAGACCGGATCCATAACCAGATCTTTGGCAGAAGCTTTTTTACTCATCGTCGCCTCCCGTCTTGGTGGTTCCACCTTTTTGAAGGTCGATGTAAGGACCAAAGCCGTCTTCGCCCATCCAAAACTCAAGCATGTTTGAAACGCCGTTGGATGTAATCGTCGCACCCGACAAAGCATCCACGCCGTAATCGTTTGCCGTTTGATCGCCCTTCGAAACAGAAAGAGCAACCTGCCCTTCTGCGTCAAAGATTTTCTTGTCGGGCCATTTGGCTTTCCAGTTTGGATTCTCGACTTCGCCGCCAAGTCCAGGTGTTTCGGCTTGTTGATAAAAGGTCAAACCAGCGACCGTTTGGAAGTCCGGCTCAACCGCAAGGTAACCTTGCATCATTGACCAAAGCCCCATGCCGCGTACGGGAAAGACGAACTTCTCAACCGAGCTACCGTCTTCCGACTTGAGCATGAAGACGTGGGAGAAATTTTCTCGCTTCTTGATGCCGGGAACGTCTTGCTTCTTCTCAAGCTTGGTCGACAGTCCCGACTCAGGCGGACGTTTTGAGGCCCAAAGCTGATCGTAGGTCGCCTTTATGTTCGGAAGCTCTTTCCCTTTGGCTTTTTCCATCGCCGCCTTGGCTTCATCGACAGCTTCTTCGCCGGTTCGCATGTCGATGATCGTTGTCTCGAAACGTGAGGCGAACAGCTCAGTGATTCCACCACCGGCTTTAATTTCCTCTTCGGTAAACCCTGTCACCTTGAGAATATTCTTCTTTCGATCCAACTGCACGTTGTTGGCTTGGGTAGATTTCAACGCCACGGCGGCAGAAGAAACAACCAACGCACAAACGAGGCAGAGAACCGTGGCGACAAGAAACGTGTTCGCCGTTGAGTCTTTGTTAAGCGGCATAACGTGCAGCCCTCCTCTTGATGTTTGCTTGAACAACACACCAATCAATAAACGGTGCGAACACGTTAGCAAACAAGATCGCCAACATGATGCCTTCCGGGAACGCCGGGTTGATCGACCTGACCAACACCGTCATGAACCCGATCAGCCCACCATAAATCCACTTTCCTTGTCGCGTCATCGATGCAGAAACAGGGTCAGTCGCCATGAAGACCGTACCGAATGCGAATCCACCGATAACAAGATGCCACCAAGGCGTGATGTTGGAGACTTCGCCCCAAGTTTCAGTCGTTGGAAGCAAGTAAAGCAAGAATGAGAAAGCTGACATGCCAATGACAACGCCAGACATAATTCGCCACGATCCAATTCGGCTCGCGATCAAGACGGCGGCACCAATCAAGCAACAAAGCACTGATGTTTCGCCCATTGAACCGTGGATGTTTCCAATGAAGAAATTCCACCAGCTTGAGTTGATTTCAGAACTTGCGACGGTTGCGGAAATGTTGGCCGCACCTTCTTGAGCGACAGCTCCAAGAACAGTTGCTCCTGTGTAGCCATCAACCGCAGTCCAAACCGCGTCGCCAGAAATTTTGGTGGGGTAAGCGAAATACAAAAACGCTCGAGCAGTCAAAGCCGGATTCAAGAAGTTCCGTCCCGTGCCACCGAAGATTTCCTTTCCAATCACCACACCAAAAATGATTCCCACTGCGACTTGCCAAAGTGGAATCGTTGGCGGCAACGTCAAAGGAAACAACATTCCCGTTACGAGGAAGCCTTCGTTGATTTCGTGCTTTCGGATTACGCTGAAAATCAATTCACAGTGACCACCAACGGCCATGCAAACGGCGTAAACCGGAATGAAATACAAGGCTCCGTGCACCAAACAGCCAAACATACTGCCCAGACTTAAGAAACCACCTGGGCTTTCACAAGTCAAAACACCTGCACTGTTTTCAGTCAGAACCCCAACCATTCCCCATTGCAACACATCAAAGCGCCAATTGCCGCTCCAGATTGCATCGAAGAAAGAAGCACTCGTGGGGACGGCTTGCCCCGCGGCGATCAATTTTTGAGCTTGGTAACCCGTGTTGTACATCGCCATGAAGATACATGGCAGCAACGCGACAATCACCATCGACATCATCCGCTTGGTGTCGATCGCGTCACGAACATGCGTTCCACCCTTGGCGACTTCGCCGGGCGTATACAGGAACGTGTCGTTCGCTTCGTACAGCGGATAAAGTTTTTCGAACCGTCCACCTTTGTGGAACATCGGCTCGATTTTGTCCAGTAGATTCCTCAACATGGCGCGTTTATCCCTCTTTCTCGATAAGGGTCAGGTTCTCACGCAAAATCGAACCGTATTCGTATTTGCCAGGGCAGACGTAAGTGCAGAGTGCCAGGTCTTCTTCGGAAAGTTCCAAACACCCTAGCTGTTGTGACTCTTCGGTGTCGCCACTAATCAAAGCGCGAAGCAATTGCGTTGGCAACACATCCATTGGCATCACTCGCTCGTAAGTTCCCACCGGAACCATCGCTCGCTTGCTGCCGCCAGAACTTGTCGTCAGTGGAAAAAGCTTATCCTTCAACCAAGAGCCACCGTAAATTTTTGTGACTGAGAATTTGTCGAAGCCGGGCATTTGCCAACCAAGAAACTCTCGCTTATTGCCTTCTTCGAGGACACAAATCTGATTGTGAAATCGACCAAGGTAGTTTTTCGCTGGCTCCGAGGTGCGTCCGCATAAAACGGAACCAGAAATAACTCGTGCATTACCAAGATTTGGATTGGCCAATTTTAAGACGTCGTCGATGTTGGCACCCAAACGGACTTTGTAGAGTCCAGGTTTTTCGACTCGCGGTCCGCCAACCGCAACGACTCGCTCAGTCATGATCTTGCCGGTCGTGAACAGATGGCCGATCGCAATGACGTCTTGGTAACCGATATGCCAAACAGTTTTCGTTGGGCCGACTGGATCAAGAAAATGGATATGAGTTCCGGGAAGACCTGCCGGATGCGGTCCAGCGAACTCTTCCATCGAAACGTTTGGAATTTTGTCGCCAGGTACTCGCGAATCATCTCGCGTGCAGACATAGGTCTTGCCTTGAGTCAATCGGCTGACGACTCGCAAACCCGCCGTGAAGTTGTCTTGATTGGCCGCGATGATCAATTCCGGTTCGGCCGCGAGTGGGTTGGTGTCCATCGCGGTGACGAAAATTGAGTTGGGCTCACTGCCGAGAGCCGGCGTGCGGCTGAACGGTCGCGTGCGGAACGCCTGCCACAAACCGGACTTAACCAATTGGTCTTCGACGGCTTGGCGATCGACTTCGGCCAGATCAGAAAACGATTCGAAAGTTTCTTCATCGTCACCGGAAAGTTCGATCTCAATCGACTCGAATTTTCGCTTGGCTCCGCGCGTGATCGCTTTGACGGTTCCGCTGCCTGGCGATGTGAAGATCACACCTTCAATTTTCTTGTCAGCGAAAAGTGGCTGGCCAAGTTTCACCTTGTCGCCTTCGTTGACCAACATCGTCGGCCGCATTCCCACGTAGTCATCGCCAAGAATGGCGACCGTTGAGATTTCAGCCCCAGGCTGTATGTCTTGGACTGGCTTGCCAGCGATTGGCAAGTTGAGTCCTTCTTTAAGTTGATAAACCATATTGAATCGCTTTGATTAGCTTGCTGCCAATTCAGTCCGTTTTCACGGGCCGCACTATCGTTACTTCGTCTCTTAAACCGACATCGTGAATTTTTTCACAGGGTTTACTCGAAAAAAACA
>CAYMFZ010000269.1:5439-7582 GCA_964389585.1 uncultured Pirellulaceae bacterium
ATCAGCGGCTTATCCATGCCAGCGTTCAAATTCAATTTCGAGAATGCCAAGATCGTAAATGAATGACTTTTTTTGACAATCACCATTTTGCGATCAGAGCCCATCTTTTGACGATTAATTGTTACGCCCGATACGTTATCCGTAAATCCCATCTTGATCGCTAAACCCGATTTTGCGGCACGTGCGAAACTCAACTGATCACTTGTTGATGTTAAGTTACGAAGAATCACAAGCAACACTGGAATCGAGATCGCCAATCCAAGCCATTAGCGAGTCAATAACCACCCAACCGCCTGCACCTTTGTTGTAAACACCAACTCTTTTAAGATGCGAGCTCAGCGTCTCGAGCAGCGTTACATCTTGGAATTGGTTTTATAAGTGGTGGATGAGGTTACGAATCCTTTTGCTTTCCACATTTGTAGGACTCGTAACCTCGTCCACTACCCTAATATTTAGTTGGCGAGATCCAGGTTGGCAGATCTAAGTTGGCGCGATCCATTAGCGAAAAGCTGAACGATTTCACCTTTGATAACGATGATATATCTCGCCTCAATTCATTAAATCGTACAACCAAGCCACCCAACCAATCAGTTTTTCATAAGCGACCAGAATGAAAACTATTTCCTTTGCGATCACGATCTTCCTGCTGTATTTTTCGTCCTTCATCGATTTAACCGCAGAAGAGCCTCGAACAAAACGCCAACCGAACGTTCTATTCATCGCGGTCGACGATTTGGCGTGCACGTTGGGCTGCTACGGTGACCTGGTTGCGAGGACGCCAAGCATCGACCGCCTAGCGTCGGACGGCGTTTGCTTCTTGAACGCGTACAACCAGCTTCCGCTTTGCAATCCGACTCGCGCATCCGTGATGACCGGTTTGCGACCGGACCAGATCAAAGTCTACGACCTCGATCGTCATTTCCGTGACGAAGTCCCCAACGCCGTCACGCTTTCGCAGGCTTTTCAAAAAGCCGGCTACTTCTCGGCTCGCGTTGGCAAAATTTATCACTACAACGTTCCGGCTTCGATCGGGACTGACGGATTTGACGATCCGCCTTCTTGGGACCGAACGGTCAATCCCAAGGGACGCGACAAAACGGATGAGCAGCTCGTTGTGAACGCCGAGCCTCACCGCAAGATCAGCGCGGCGCTCAGTTGGCTTGCCGCCGATGGCGAAGATACTGAGCAAACCGATGGAATGATCGCAACGGAAGCCATCAAGATCATGGAAGAAAAACGCGATGAACCATTTTTTCTGG
The DNA here is from genome assembly GCA_964389585.1 of uncultured Pirellulaceae bacterium. Classification (GTDB taxonomy): domain Bacteria; phylum Planctomycetota; class Planctomycetia; order Pirellulales; family Pirellulaceae; genus Mariniblastus. Next base: position 6,699 of record CAYMFZ010000269.1, read on the forward strand.
GTGTTGGATTTTTTCGACCGCATACGCCATTCATTGCGCCAAAAAAATACTTCGGCATGTATCCCGTTGAATCACTTCGACTGCCGTTCGCCCCCAAGAACGATCGACAAGACATTCCAACTGCCGCATTCGCACACAACTGCCCGATTCCGAATTACGGTTTGGACGAACCGACTTTGTTGAAGGCAACGCAGGCGTACTACGCGACGGTTTCGTTCGTGGACGCTCAAGTCGGTCGTTTACTTGCGGCGTTGGAGCGTTTGGAATTGGCAGACGACACGATCGTCGTTTTTTGGAGTGACCATGGTTACCATCTCGGCGAGCACAACGGGATCTGGCAAAAGCGGACTTTGTTTGAGCAGGCTTCTCGTTCGCCACTGATCATTCGCGCTCCAGGTCTCAAGCCAAACCAGAATGATTGTCGACGCGTGGTCGAATTTGTTGACATCTATCCGACTGTAACCGACCTTGCCCAGATCAAGCCGACAAAGGAGCTCGCGGGGAAAAGCTTAACGCCTCTTTTGAATGACCCAATCGCAAAGTGGGATCATTGTGCGGTGACACAGGTGCTACGCCCAGCCGACGATCGGTTAACGGAGCCGGTGATGGGATGCAGCATTCGGACGGAACGATTTCGCTACACAGAATGGGGCGAAGGCAAACATGGAATCGAACTTTATGATCATCACGCCGATCCGCAAGAGTTCAACAATTTGACGAACGAAACAGATCAGCAAACGAAAAATCTCATTGGCAGTCTTCAGAAGAGGCTCAGAGAAAGGGCTTCAGGGAAAACACCAACCACGCCCTTCAATCCAAAGCGACTTTAGGCTTGAGGGTTGTACACAGTGAGCCGCAGGCGCTAACCTCGGGCCAGAATAACC
>CAYMFZ010000270.1:0-2430 GCA_964389585.1 uncultured Pirellulaceae bacterium
CTCGCAACCGGTTTGGCAGTTGCTTTATTGTTCAAAGGCGCGATCGCCATTCCGTCAACGTCGAGGTTGATCATGTTTTCAATGATCTTGTTTTGTTCCGCGATTTCCGTTTCGGTTAATGTGCCTTCCCATTTCAATTCCACGTCCAGTTCCTTGGCCGCGTCACGGGCACCTTGCTCCACCGTTTCCCAAAATTCGCCACCCGTGCTTTTGGGAATCGCCGCAATGACCAACTTCTTTTCACCACTTGCCGATGCGTCACCGACCTTGCCGCCATCGCTTTTCTTGGAGTCAGAGTTGCAGCCAAAGAAGGCTGAGCAAATCAATAGCCCTGCGGCTACAAATGCGAGCGAAGATCGTTTCATGGAAATTCCAATCGGTAAGCGAAGGTTGAAGCAAACGTCGCAAAGATGCTGATCGTTTCCAATCAATGTAAGTGCTGAAGATTCGGACGCAAGTCATTCCGATTTTGCCTGGCTCAACTGGTGGCGAAAGGTCGCTTTAAGCATCAGACTTCAACATCTTCCGGCTAAGAACATGTAATGACAATTGCGTTTTATGTCGCACGGGATTTTGCTCAGCCACACGGCTGAAAACGATGGATGTGTTAGCTGATAAGAAGGCAGAGCCGACGGCTGATCTGGTCTTACTGCTGCGGCGTTGATACGTCACTGAACGCATTTGCCAGTGCCAAGATCCAAATTCGGATCAATAGGATCTACAGGAGAAGTGTTGGGGCTGGCTTTTAAATTGATCAACTGACTTCCAATTAGACTCGTCATTCAATACGAGTTTCGAAATTGAATGATTCGAATCTGGACAGTCAGCGCATAAAAAACGAGAGGTTCCAGCTCGCCGCTACCGGAACCTCTCTAAAATTGGCTGTCCGAAGTTGGATAAATCCAAATCGGAGACCCACAGCCACTAATGGTATCGACCTGATGCTGGGCAATTCGCCCAAAAAATAAAATTGGCTGCTTAATCCGGTTTAACAGTCAAAGTCAGTTGTTAAATTATACTTTTATATCGTTAACTTTGACTTTAGCCTCATCCACGACGTTGGAGCGTTGAATGAACTCGGACGGATCAAACCCAAGTAACAACTTGAGCGAAATAAAGAAACCTTTCGCAGATCGACAAATTGCGAAGCTTGCCCTCGAAGATGGCACGGTATTCGAGGGATTTTCTTTCGGCGCCAAAGGCGTTTGCGAAGGCGAAGTCGTCTTTAATACCTCAATGACCGGCTATCAGGAGATTTTGACCGATCCAAGCTATCGGGGGCAGATCGTTACGATGACTTACCCTGAAATGGGAAACTACGGCGTTAATGAAGAAGATGTCGAAAGCCGTAAACCTCATTTGGCGGGTTTTATCGTTCGAAGCGTCAGCCGAGTTGCCAGCAACTTTCGCTCTTCGGCCACGCTGCAAGACTATTTGGAGAAAAACAATATCGTTGGCATCTCTGACATCGATACTCGTGCCTTGGTGCGAAAGATCCGAGATGTCGGCGCGCTTAAAGGAGTAATCTCATCGTCAGAACTCGATAATGAGAAACTTATCGCTATGGCCAAAGCCAGCCAGGGTTTGCTTGGCCGCGACTTGGTCAGCGAAGTTCTTCCAGCCCAGCCAGTCAACTGGGAAACGTCATTGAGCAAATGGTGGAATGCCAGAACAGATGCCCCCGCGAAAACCGAGCTAGACGCCAACGCGCCGCATGTCGTCGCTTTGGATTTTGGTATGAAGTGGAACATCGCTCGGCACCTATTCGATCAAGGCTGCCGAGTCACAGTCTTGCCAGGGACTGCAACCGCCGCTGAAGTCATGGCCCTCGAACCAGATGGCGTCTTTCTGTCTAACGGTCCAGGTGATCCTGAACCTTTGGATTACGCGATCAAAACGATTTCAGATTTACTGGGCAAGGTTCCCATGTTTGGAATCTGTTTGGGCCATCAATTGTTTGCACTTGCTTGCGGCGCGACGACTTTCAAAATGAAGTTCGGTCATCGTGGAGCAAACCAACCCGTGATTGATGAGTCGACAAAAAAAGTCGAAATCACTTGCCAGAATCATGGCTTTGCTGTCAATCGGGAGAATTTGCCGGATTGCCTTGAAGTCACGCACTTGAACCTCAATGACGATACAGTCGCGGGATTGAAGCACAAAGAACATGCTGCATTCAGCGTGCAGTATCATCCAGAGGCATCTGCAGGACCTCACGATAGCCAATATCTGTTTGGGCGTTTTCGTGAATTGATCGACGCACATAGGTCAATCGCCGCTGGCTAAACTTCATGTTTTAGCCAAATGGTAAATGATTTCTAACGCGGCTCTCATTGGGGAGCAGTGCGCTCACCCCTCCCCTCGCTGTGCGACACCCCCCCAACGGTGGGGGGAAATAAAAAACCAACCGCCCGGCGGGGGGCGCGCCCC
>CAYMFZ010000270.1:2440-7559 GCA_964389585.1 uncultured Pirellulaceae bacterium
CACCCCGGATGTCCCTCTCATCGCTAAGGCTCGACCCTCCCAAGGGAGGGTGAAAGTCATCACCCTCCGTCCGGGAGGGTCGAGCGCAGCGGGGGAGGGACGTACAGAAACATGGCCTCTTCAAGTATGGCCTCTTCAAGTCCATCAACGACTAGGTTAGGAGCTCAATCCCAAAAAACTTCAACGCCAGCATCAAAATCACAGGCGTCAACAGCAAGCTGGCGATCGATGTCACTAGACAGACTTGCACCGCGATGTTTGGTTTTCCACCAAAGTGTTTTGACAAAACGATCGGGAAAGTTGCCGCGGGCATCGCCGACTCAATGATCAAAACACGCTTTAGCTCAGGCGAAAAAGCCATCGCGCTGGCCGTGATCAATAAGACGATGGGCATGATCATAAATCGAATCATCATGGCACCCGAGACGACAGGCCAATTGATTTTCCACTTCTCCGATTGAACAACGCCAGCCAAGGCCGCCCCCACCAACAACAACCCGACTGGAATCGAACAGTTTCCCAAGTCTCGCATTGCGGTTGCGATAAAATCTGGAATCCATTGGTGGAGACCAGTGAAGTTTAAGAACAGCCCCACCGAAATTGCGATGGTCGGGCCATTGATCAATCGTTTCAATGCTCCCTTTGTCGTGCCACTCAGCAGCACGATACAGATGGTCCAAAGTGCGATTTCCAAACCGAGATTGTGTACGAACAGGACACCAAGAATCTCATCCGAGTTATCTCCAAAGATCGCAATGATCAACGGGATAGGAATAAAGCCGTAGTTTTGCAAGGCAGCCGATACGCAAAACGTGTTGATTCCTTTTTCCTTGTCGATGCCAAGGCTGAACCCAACACCTTTCGCGACCAGCAAGCCGATCACGGTCAGCAAAAATCCGGCTCCCAAAGCAACGCCAACTGTCGCGCCCTGTTCAAGAGCCGCGTTACCTGGAATTTTGGAAAGGATAAAACAGGGATAGAGAACGTTGACGATGATCCGCATCACGCTTTTCTCGGATTCATCATTGATCATGCCAACGATCCGCGTGAGCGAACCGATTCCGATGATTAAAAAGACGGAGACCGTCGCGCCAAAGATGGTAAGAAAATTCATTGGCAGCGTCGGAGGTGCTTTTTGGCTTGGGCTTGCTTTTTACGTGCAGAACACCGTCTCAATAGCCCCAACCGAAAAGCGGTCCACGTGTGAGAAAAGACTCAGAACGCGAAACTTAATGCGTCGAAACAAAGCTGGATATATCGTTTTAAATCTCACGAATCGGACTCAAAACAACGGTTCTGCACTCGTCCACAATCTATTCGCTTTTGGGATTCACAACAACGACCTCATAGTCAGATGGCTCAACGCCACCCAACAACCAATCATCAAACGAGATGGTGACGGTTGCTTTTCCAGGAGCACAATCCTCAGGGACTCGAACCGAGCCGTGAAATAGATTCACTCAGCAGCGAACTTCTAAATAGGTGGTTACCTTAAGGGGCGGTTTCGACGAATCACGATTGGGAAACGTAAACACCGCTTTGGGATGAGCGTCGTCAGTGATTTCGGTGTTGGTGATCGCCGTCATTGTTCCACCATTCTTGCCAGCTGTTCCGACAAGCGAATAAAAATCAACATCTTTCCCAATCGTCAACTTGGTTGGCTCTCGGTAAGCCCCCATCGTCAGTGGCCCGTTGAAATGAATCGTTGGTGCCTTGGCTTCTTTCTTGGGCAATCGAAGCGGAATCAAATCTGCGTCGGTGGTCGACTCATCCCAGCCCCAAAGATTCATCGAAACAACCGTTTTCACATCGGAAGCTGAAACACCAAATTTGAAAGTCAGATCCGTATGAACGTCCTCACCATTCTTCAGCTCGGGGATCGTTGCAGCCCAATTCTGCGTCTTGAGAACTTTGCCCGCATCCACCAAATCAAAAACTTCATTCGACTCGGTCAAGTCGAAGTTCTGATTCAAATCAAAATAGATTTTCTTGGCTTCGAGATCGGCCACAGTCCAAAATTCCGCAACTGGATCCAAGCCAACTGCGATCTTGCAAAAAAGCGGATCCGACTCAAAATGGGGAAGCTGCTTGAGCTCACCGTTCACGAGATCTGCTTGGCCAATTTCCGGCTTAGATACCGATTTCGTTGTCGAAGAAAGATCGGTGTCGACTTCTTCACTTTTTTCAGTGCAACCAAGCGCGAAAGCACAAATGAGCGACCCGACGATGCACGTCGAACGCAGCGATCCGAGCGATCTGTTTTTGATTTTCTTCATCAAGGCGAGAAAACCGGAACGTAGTTCAGCGGCATCTGCAAAATGATGCAGGCCATCGCCGCACCGAATTCGGCGCCAGCTTCGCTTGACCGCCAACTTCCCTCAGCCGTTTGGTTATTAATCAGTTGGTCGCGAATCAGAGGGTACCACTCACCCCAATGCTTGCCACCGGCATGCCACATGGCTTGGATTGCGTAATAGTTCGAATAGAAATAGTGACCGCCACCTTGCTGAGCACCGTTAGGCTTGAACTTCATCAAGTACTCAAGCCCCTTCGTCACTTGTTCACCTTCGTAGATACCCGCACTATAAAGCGACGTCACTCCCGCGGCTGTCATGGCGAAAGTCGTGTGACCGCCTTGCATGGTGTAGCGAAAACTTCCGTTCTTGTTCTGACTCTTTTTAACGTATTCAATGCACTTGGTGCGAACGTCATCTGGAACGTCAATGCCTGCGTCGCGAGCTCCACGGAGTCCCATGATTTGGCAAACAGTAATTGAAAGATCGGCGTCACTCTTGGTCGGTTGATATCGCCAGCCGCCTTGGTTGTTTTGACATTTGCAAGTCAGTTGGACGGCACTGCGTAGTTTTTCGCCGATCTCCCTTTTTCTCGTCATCCCGTAGGCTTGAGAAAGAAAGAGCATACTGAAGCCATGTCCGTACATGTTTTCGCGTGCACCACCATCTCGCGTCGCGATGTAGCCAGTGTTCCGAACATTTTTCATGACGTATTCGGTACACATGTCGATGGCTTTACCGTAAGGCCCTTGGCCCGGCGCGTGCCCTCCGCACATCATCGCAAGGCCGCCCAAAGAAGCCGTCGCGACTCCCGACGAGATTCCGCTGTTGCTGAACGCGCCTCGATTGCGACCCGTTTTGATTTGGCTGCGAAGTAGAAAGCTAAGCCCTTTGTCGATTGCTTTCTTGGCGGGTGCCGTGACCAATTCGGCGGGTGATTTTTCGTCTTTAGAATCCTTCCGATCCAGACGCGGCGATTCAGCCCAGGCTTTCGAGCCGCCGAAGCCGATTGGCGCGGCAGATGACAACCCAAAAGCGACCGCCAAGCGATTAAATTTCCGACGATCCATTTGCGCATCCACGACAGGTTTAGGTGAGCGAAGGGATTCGTTATTTACGGCGTCACCCATTGGGCTTACTCCAAGAATTCAGGTCTCTTTAATAATAGCCGCAGCTAACAAAACCGTCAAAACCAATGTTGAACCTTGAACGGTTTGTTCTACCGCGTTCGTTCAGTCTGAAGCGATCTGTGTTTACTCATTTCTCCTTTCATTCTGCTTTCAATAAGGACAATTGACCGCGATGCCAAACAGTTGATAATCAGTCACAACGAACGTTAGCCATAAAACATAGAGACTTTTCGTCGGACCAAAGGAAAATTGATGTCTACTTCTACTGTCGAGATTCAGCAAACTGCGATTAACACCATCCGGACCCTTTCGATGGATGCTGTCCAACAAGCAAACAGCGGACATCCAGGCACTCCGATGGCGTTGGCTCCTGTTGCCTATTCACTTTGGGCCAACCATCTCAAGTACGATCCAGCTCAGCCCAATTGGCCGGCCCGTGATCGTTTTGTGTTGTCCTGCGGACACGCTTCGATGTTGCTTTACTCGTTGATTCATCTTGCGGGCGTCGCAAAAACGGACGATGAAGGCAACCCAACATCAGACCCGTCCGTTTCACTAGACGACATTCGAAACTTTCGCCAGCTCCACAGCCCCTGTGCTGGTCACCCGGAATATGGCTACGCAGCCGGAATTGAAACGACGACGGGTCCTCTCGGTCAGGGACTTGGGAATAGCGTAGGCATGGCGATCGCGGGCAAATGGCTGGCGGCAACTTATGATCGTCCCGATTTCGAATTGTTTGGATTCGACACCTACGCGATTTGCAGTGACGGCGACATCATGGAAGGCATCGGCTGCGAGGCGGCATCGCTAGCCGGTCACCTGAAGCTTTCGAATCTTTGTTGGATTTATGACGACAATGAAATCACCATCGAAGGCCGAACAGAACTTGCGTTCAGCGAAGACGTTGCCAGTCGTTTTGAAAGCGTAGGCTGGCGCGTGATCACAGTGAAAGATGCCAACGATGTCGTCAGCCTTGACGCGGCGTACGCGAAATTCAAAGAGACGAATGACAAACCAACTTTGATTGTCGTCAAAAGCATCATTGGCTATGGAGCTCCGAACAAGCAAGACACATCAGGCGCCCACGGCTCACCACTTGGCGATGAAGAGATTGCATTGGCCAAAGAGAACTACGGCTGGGAACACGAAAAGTTTGCCGTGCCTCAAGAAGTCATCGAACACTTTCAGTCAAAGATGGGTGCGAGAGGTGCGACAGCATACGAGGCGTGGACTGAAAAGTTTAAAGCCTACACGGAACAGTTCCCAACCGAAGCCGCGCAAGTCAATTCCATGTTCGCCAATGAGCTTCCCGATGGTTGGGAGTCTAGCCTGCCGACTTTTGACGCTGACGCGAAAGGGATGGCAACCCGCGCCTCATCTGGAAAAGTCCTCAACGCCGTTGCCGCGGCGATCCCTAACTTCATCGGAGGCTCGGCGGATTTGGCGGGCTCCAATAAATCCAACAACGACGCGTCGGAAGCGGGCCATTTCAGTGGCAACGACTTCAGCGGAAAGAACTTTCACTTTGGAATTCGCGAACACGTGATGGCAGCCGCGGGCAATGGAATGTCTTTGTGTGGAATCCGCCCGTACGTTGCGACCTTTTTCGTCTTCACCGATTATCTGCGTCCGTCACTACGGCTCAGCAGCATCATGCATCAACCCGTCATGTACATCATGACCCACGATTCG
>CAYMFZ010000271.1:0-7558 GCA_964389585.1 uncultured Pirellulaceae bacterium
AGTTCAATATTCGTGATGGGTGCCATGGCCACGCGGCAGCATGGCCATGAATGAAAAACGAAAAACCATTAATCAGAGGATCATGCGCACGCAAGCGTGAAGCATGGCAACCGAAAAATAAGACGAGACGGAATGCTTACAGCTCGCGCAAAAAGATAGCCCGAAATCTCAGCGAGGGGCGAATCCTTGTTGACACGTCGGGCTATCGGTTCTCACCGCCGCTCAAATTTATTTTACTTGAATTTGGAATTCGAAATCCGATTCAATTAAAATTCAAAAGTTTTTGACGAGATCGTTTTCCGATGTGGGTTCAGTTTTTTGAGCCTTTGTTTTACTTTTGCGGCCGCCTTTTTTTGACAATCAGTCGGGCAAGTCTGGCCATTCTGTTTGTCCGGACACGAGTTCTTGACTTTGACAATGACGCTTTCGTCTGATGTCTTGGAGATTTTCTGCTTGCCTATTCTCAAAGACGTTTCGAAAATTTTCTCGTCCGAATTTTTATCTGAATCTTCATCCGAGTCATCAAAAGAATCTTCCATGGCTTCCATTAAGTCATCAAACCTCTCATCTTCTCTCAGGGTATCAAGGTCAGTGTCAGTTTCGAATTGATCTGGATCCGCGAAACCGTATTTGACCGCTGCAAACAGAGCCTTGAAAGCTTTGTCCTTTTCACCCTTGAGAGCCCAAGCACAACCAAGATTGTAAGTGGCGATTCCCTTGTAACTGTCAAATTTTGCGGCAGCTTTGTGGGCTTCGATTGCTTCGTCGAGTTTGCCTTCCATGTGCAAGTCATAAGCATGCTGGAAAACTTCTTGGCCTTTGCTTCTGTCGCCAAAGTCTTCAACTTCGATTGAATCCGCTTCTTCCAATTCAGCCATCGCATCGTCTGGGGCGGAAGCTTTTTCAAGCCGAGCGATAAGCTTGTTGAATCTCTCGTCGTCTCGCAGAGAATTCAGGTCGTCATCAAATTTGAATTGATGTTTATCATTGAATCCAAAATCAATCGCGTTGCTCAATGCCTCAAAGGCCTTTTCTTTGTCTTCTTTTAACGCCCAGGCACAGCCAAGGTTATAAGTTGCGATTCCCTTGTGGCTGTCAAATTTTGCGGCAGCCTTGTGGGCTTCGATTGCTTCGTCGAGTTTGCCATCCATGTGCAAATCATAAGCAGCTTGGAAAGCAGTTTGCGCGATCGAACGTTGACGCTCGGCATGGCGATCGTTCACTAGCTCGTCCGCATTGACGTTTCGAAATGAAATTGAACCGGTTGGAGTTGAGGCGACAAGCTTGACTTTGCCATCGTTAATTTTCTCGAGAAATTTAGTGGCTTTACCTTCGACGAAAGGTCCAGAGACACTGCCCAAATTGCATCTTGCATCAATGTCAAATGCCAAGCCCTCGGTCATTCCGATTTTGATTGAGCCCGCTCCAGTTTTGAAAACTGAATCAGACTTAGGCTGGCCGACAAAGTTCACGTCGATTCCGCCGGCACCTGTTTGAACGTTAACCTCTCCATTCGTCTTCCAAACCTTTACACGACCGGCTCCCGTTTTGGTGACAGTTCCTCCTTTGACGTGCCCGAGGTAGATATCCCCGCCTTTGGTTTCGGCTGCGACTGAGCCTTCGATATTTCCGATATCAATCGAGCCGCCTTTGGTCATGACGATCGCGTCATCTCCCAAATCTTTGAGCGTAATGTTTCCGCCCTTGGTTTCGACTTCAACCATGTCTGAGACATTTCCAGTAACCACCTCGCCAGCCTTCGTTGAAAGCTTTACCCAGCCATCCACATCCGACGTACGAATCTTGCCAATATCAGTTGAAAGCTCCAGGTTGAATTGTTTTGGAATGAGTAGCTCAAATTTTGCGCTTCGAAAATGCGGATGGTTGTGAACCAACAGCCTATTTTTAAGTTGCTCGAAATCTTCAGATTCTTTGATCTCTTTTTCAGTAATTGGTTTGTTTGGAAATTCTGCAACGATGATTGCGTCGCGCCCCTTTTTGATTTTGGGTGTTTCCATGTCGACTTCGGAAGCATCGTAAGTCATTGTTGTGGCAGCAAAGATTCGATTGGCCGTATCTTCAGATTCCGACTCGACGATTTGCAGCATGTGCATCTCAACAGTTTCTTTGTCGTGAGTTTTTACGTCGACTGAGCCAAAGTTAGTCTTGAGGAACAGGGCGCCACCATCTTTAACGTCGATTGTAGTTTCGACTGTGTTTTCAAATCGAGGAAGTTCTTTTTCTTCTTGGTCTTGAACTGGCGAGAGAAAGCTGAGCCATCCTCCTGAGTTGCTGCTACCCAGCAGGCCATCAAAAGCACCGAATCCAAATCCGCCAATCGCCAAAGCTGCAATGGCGACCATCGCGAACGCCATCGTTTTTGTGCGGGAACGTTTATTTGCACTGCTTGATTGCTTGGTCGGTTTTACTGGTTTCGTGATTTTCTTTTCGTGCCACCAATCTCGAGTAGGTTGAGCTACCATCGCTGGGTTTTGCATATGTGCGAGTTCCTGAGAAAGAAGGTTTGCTACTTCGTCGGCTGACTCAAAACGCTGATCCGGTTGTTTGGATTGCAAGCGTTCGATGAAGGCAACAAGCCATGCATCGATGTCAGGGTTGAATTCGAGAATTGGTTTTGGATCGGAATCGCAGACTTTCTTAATCACGCCGAACACAGATTCGCTTTTGAAAGGTGCATGTCCCGTGCTCGCGGCGTACATCACGCTGCCAAGACTAAACAGATCGGAACGCGGGTCGACACGCTCACCCATCGCCTGTTCAGGCGACATGTATTGAGGCGTTCCAGAAATCGAACCGCTCCGGGTCATCGTGGCTTCATCGACCACTCGCGCCAGACCAAAATCGGTAACCATCGCGTTGTCCACTCCATTCTCCAGCAGGACATTCGCGGGTTTGACATCACGGTGGACGATGCCGCGATCATGTGCGGCGGCAAGACCCTTTGCGACTTGCATGCCAATACAAACGACTTCGTTAGTACTGAGTGGGCCCTTCTTCTGAATTCGTTGATACAGCGAACCGTCAGGCATATATTGCATCACGATATAAGGCGTTCCCTGAAACTCATCAACAGAATGAATCGGAACGACGTGTGGGTCTTTGACCGATGCGATCGCGCGGCCTTCACGTTCGAATCGCCGGCGAGAACATCCGTTGTTGGAATACGCGGGTGCCAATAATTTGATGGCGACAAAACGATTCAGCCGAGTATCGAGGGCTTTGACAACGATGCCCGCACTACCGCGTCCAATCACGCCAAGCACTTCGTATCCTCCCAATCGTCCCAACATTTTTGGGTCGTCAGTCGGAGCGAGTAAGTCTTTGACTTTTCGAAGATCTCGATTCGAATCTTCCGCATTGACGTCTTGGGTGTCCGCCATGCCAAGACCGATGTCTTGATCGGCAAGATGTTGTTGAATGTCTTCGAGGACTTCTTTATTGCCGGCCAGACGTTCCAACGCACCTCGGCATTTGTCGCAACTGGCAATGTGAGTCAGGATCTTCGCTTCTTCATGTTCATTGACTTGCTCGTCAAGAAAGCGGGAAAAGATTCCTTGGTCGTAGCATGGTTGGTTGGGCATTCGTGCTCCGGGCGTTCAGTTCTTAATGGTCTTGTTGTTTGCGGGAAACTTCATTCGTCGATTTGGTTTAGCATTCCGTCATTGAAAGATTCAACGTCATCCAATCGGGAGACAATCTTGCGGATGCGTGCGACAATTCGAAACTTGGCCGCGTAAACGCTTCCCAAAGAGATCTTCAATTCAGCCGCAACTTCCTCAGGTTTTTGTCCTTCGACGGTCGTCTTCCAAAAAGACTGCCAGGACGATTCTTGAAAGTCCGGCTTAATCTGGTCTGCTGCCCAGTGAAGAAGTTTGCGGCGATAGTTCGTCCAAAATAAAGTCGATTCTTGTTCGATGTCTTCTGGAAGCTCGGCCAGCATTTGCACGACTCGCGAATCGCCACTGGCAGCCGCGCGTCTCGATTGGGCATGAATTTTGTCCACGGCGATGTTCCGAGCGACGCGAAAAATCCAGCCACGAAAACTTCCTTTGGATGGATCGGATTGCCAGGAATCTACTTTCGATTCAACGGCAGCGAGGACTTCTTGGGTCACGTCCCAGGCATCAGCGTCCTGTAATCCGCGACGGCGAGCAAACGCATAGATGGCTTGCTCGTAGACTTCCAGAAACTCTGACCATGCGTCATTGCTGTTCTGCCGAAGCCGAACCAATAGGCTTTGTCGAGTTAGGGGAAGTTGCGTCATCCGGCGTTCCAGGTCGAAGCGATTGGCATTCGATGCTTTTCAATTAAAAGCGATCTCTACCGTATTCTCTTGCTGGTGGCCGATTCTTTACGGATGAACTAGGAAAAACTCAAAAATTTTTTATCCGATTCAGTGTGAAGCTCGGAAAGCCATGAATTCCTTGTAAATTCGTTGGATTTGAGCCCCAGCCGATTTAAGCCCCAGCCGATTTAAGCAATTCGTAGATCAAAAGCTTCTTCTGTTCCAATTTCCACTTTTGAACCCTGTCAAAATGTTAAGTCAGAACGGTCGACTGGATCGCAAATTTCGTTTCGTCGTGCGAAAGATTTGGAGAAAAGCTTTGTTGAACTGAATCGGGCATCAGTAACTGGATAGCGCCGTTCTTTTTTCAATCATGATGTGCGAGTTCTTGCCAATTGATATCGACGTAATTTCTTTTGCCAATTCGTCTCGCTTTGTCTTCCTTTTTTCAAAATCCGATTCGTTCCAGTATTGAATTGAATCGACAAGCCCGGTTGCGTCGTACTCAATGCCTAGCACTATCTCCTGATTTGGGAACTCCCAGATTTCAATTGAGTCGGTGTCCATGATGGCAAGTTCGTTTGAAATCTCGCTTGCCTCTAGTTGCTTGGCTGCCAGTTCTATCGCGGCTCTCGAATTGCCGATCTTAATTTCAGCATTCGGTTTATCGACTGAGCGATTATCGCCTGAGTTGGAACAACCTGAATGACAGATTGAAATGCAGCACAAAACGATCAGTCCGGCGTTTATGGCCCGCGTGCTATTTACGAACATCGGTCTGAACTTTCGCGGCTTAAGGTTGGTGGCTAAGTCGTTTATCTTAGCAGTTTCGATTGAATGTTAATCACGCAAGAGTCTAATTTACCATTGAAAAAGATGGGGAAATGGCGTCTATTGACGAGTTGCTACTTCAACCCTTTATTTAGCATCACTCGGGATTTTTCGCTTGTTTACAGGACTCGTAGAAGACAAAGCTGTCGTCGCAGCAATCGACAAAATCGAACTCGCCGCAGATCTGGTTGTTGAGAGTAAGATGATCAGTTCAGACGCAGCGATTGGCGACAGTATTGCTGTGAACGGTTGCTGCCTGACGGTCACAAAAATCGCTGGTGAATTGCTGACGTTTCAAGCTGGTTCAGAGACATTGAGTCGGACGAATCTTGGAGATTTAAAGATTGGCTCGCATGTCAATCTTGAACGCTCGCTTCAGGTCGGACAACGAATGGGCGGTCACTACGTTTCAGGTCACGTGGATGGCTTGGGCGTCGTCGATCAACGGGACGATGACGGTGAATGGGCAAAATTCTGGTTCCGCGTTCCAACATCACTGACCCGACAAATGGCTTCAAAAGGCTCCGTCACCGTCGACGGAATTAGCTTGACTTTGGTCGATGTCGAAACGGAACGGTTTAGCGTGGCGTTGATCCCACACACGCTTGAAGTCACAACGTTGGGGGACCGCGTAGTCGGCAGCACTGTTAACATTGAAACGGATTTGTTGGCCAAATACGTTCAGCAGCAAATGGACCGCTCGGCAGCAAGCTAACGCGATTTCAAGACCAAAAATGGAGCGTTGGAAAGCCGTTCTTTAAACCATAAATACAATGACCAAAGTAAATCGACAAACCGTTTCCTACCTCTCTCGTCGTTTCGAAGAAGTCGGATTGAATCCGAACAAACGACACGGGCAAAACTTCCTGATCGATCTCAATCTCCTCCATTTACTTGCTCGCAGTGCAAAGCTAAACCAAAACGATGTCGTTTTGGAAATTGGAACGGGCATGGGCTCGTTGACAGGATTGTTCGCGGAGCAAGCCGCCCAGGTCATTACGGTAGAGATCGATCAGTACCTGTTCCAAATGGCGTCCGAAGAACTGGAGCCTTTTGACAACATTGAAATGTTGAAACAGGATGCGCTTAAAAACAAGAATCAATTTGCTCCAGAAGTAATCGAAGCCGTAAAACGTCATCTGGCAGTCGATGAGAATCGTGTTTTCAAACTTGCCGCTAACCTGCCATACAACGTGGCGACGCCGATCATTTCAAATTTGCTTCGAAGCGATATTGTTCCGGCGACGATGACGGTGACGATCCAAAAAGAATTGGGTGATCGTTTGGTCGCCGTGCCCGGCTCAAAAGACTACGGAGCTCTCAGCATTTGGGTCCAGAGTATTTGTGATGTCGAAATCGTTCGCGTGATGTCACCCAAAGTCTTCTGGCCTCGCCCCAAAGTCGACTCGGCCATCATTCATATTGAGCATCAGCCTGAGCGACGGGCTGCCATTCCAGATCTCGATTTCTTCTACGCATTTGTGAGGGCGATGTTTTTTCATCGCCGCAAGTTCATGCGTTCAGTCGCAGTGAGTGCTTTCAAAGGGCAGTTGGACAAACCACAAGTCGACGAAGTGCTAGTCGGACTTGGCCATGGCCCTGACGCAAGGTCAGAACAACTCGATGTCACTGCAATGCAGGCCTTATGTGAAGGCTTTCGCCAGCAACTGATCAAAGTCACCGGCGAGGAGAAGCCAACGTTGGTCAATCAAAGCTGATTGCAAAACTTCTCGACGGTTCAAGTGCCAAATGCATTATTGAATAAGCTGTTGGGCTTCAAGTAGATCTCTGTGCGATCAAGTCCGATTAGTATGTTGAAACGTTTCAATACGTCGCCACCAACGACACTCATTTTCTGCTTGCCAATAGCGCCTTCGAAAAAGCCGACGGGCATTTTGGAAAAAGTCGATTCTCCAAACGAAAGTTCGGGTAGCGTGACCTTTTTGGTTTTCAATACGTTGCCAAACGAATCACGAAGTTCGCTTTCACTAACGGTTTCGAAACGATCAAGCTTGTTTTTTGCAACAAAGTCGTCATCCAGCAAAATCGTTCCTCCGAATCCTGAATGAATCATGAACTCATTAGAAAGTAGTTCGTCACCCATTCGAAATTGTCCTTCGATGAAAATGCTGTTTCGATGTTTGCGGCATTCAAATTTTTGGAAGGTTGAGGCGTGATCAGGTAGCGAGGCATGGAGGCTGATGATCTCTTGGTCAAAATCAATCTCGATGATCTTGTCTTCGAACAAATCTGGACCAAATTTTCCATCTGTCCCCTGCCCTGACAACTTGTCTTCGAAAAGCATGACTGTCTTTGCCGGGTAGTCGCCAACCTTCAACACATTGCCGCTGCTGTATCGCGTTGAAGAAGCACCGCCCCAACTCTTGACATCCACTTCTTCGTCAAAAACAAGATCGACAA
>CAYMFZ010000272.1:0-4026 GCA_964389585.1 uncultured Pirellulaceae bacterium
TCCAAGTGTCGTAGACTGTTTCAACCAAACCGTTTCTGAACGCTGCTGCACCCTTATCGATTCGATATTGATACGTCAATTGAGACAGCGGGGTTGAATAACCAGAAAACCATCCACCACCTGCGTGGCCAAGATCAACATAACCTCCTAATGCCGAATAGACAGGTGCAGGTGAAAGCGTTGCCCCATATCCAATGTCATGCGGCTCGATGGTTACTCCACCTGCAATTCCAACCGATGCATTCGGGGAATAAACCTTCAAATCAAATGCTGCGACATCCGTCAACAGAATGTCGTTTCCGTTGTAAACCAAAGAATAAGTGCCTGCCGTGTCAACCAAATAGTCAGCTGATCGAAGCCCCCAAAGCCCTGAAGTCGTCGCGCCGACAAACGATGGGAAAAAATCTCCGCGATTTAATAATCTGCGAGGCGAACCCCACGTTGCATCAAAAGCATTTGGGTTGGCGATATGACAAAAACGATTTTGGCGATTGGCCAATTCTTTGACTTCGTTAGCGACCACAGAATAGAGATCCGTGCCTCCATCATTAAAGAACACAACACGAGCACAAATATCGTTGGTCGCTAAATAGGCTGCCGCATCTCGAAACGTCAAAAACGTAGGCAGCACTAATCCACCATCAGGGCGAATCAACAATGCTCGGCGATAGACGGTAATGCTGTCGGCATCAAACTCATCCACATTTACGAAATCCGAGTCGTCATGCAACGCAGTCCACCAAACGACTTCCGCTATTGGTGATTCGATTACCGCCGTGCCTGGCAATGCTGTCAAATCCAAAGTCGGATAGACGGTTCCGTTGACTGTCATGGTCGTATTCGGTGCGATGTATCGACCACGAAAAGGCTGACCTTGTGCTCGAACAGTTCCCATCCAAACATCGTCGTGATCGCCTTTGTAACTTGCACCTGCAAGCGAAACATCGAAAAGATCGTCGACTCCGTCACCATCACTATCCACGCCGCCCGTTACATCTATGTCGGCTGGATCAGGTATCAAGTCTCCATCACCATCAAGAATTCCAGTCAATCCCGCATTTCCAGTCAGCGGCAAAGTCGTATCGCGCAACGGCCCTTCGACAATTTCAAAATAGCCATTTGGGTTCGTTGACTCAGTATAAGGACGTGGGTCAACCGTCAGATTGCTGAGATCACTTCGCAGCAACTCTTCGGCGGATCGTAAACGGTTAGCCATTTCCATGACGCCGCGGCCATTTTGCATTTGCTCACTGGCAAACTGAAACGCTGTCATCATCGCGCCCAAGACGATCAAAGTCATCGTCAAGGCGATCATGATTTCAACGAGCGTCAGGCCGAAGCGATTCGTATTTTTGGAATTCATATTGTTCGATTGAAAGTTATTACGCACTTGGATTTCGCGCATTGAAATTTGGCGGGAGCGAAAAGATGTCATCGGTTCTCCTTGGCAGGTTGTCAGCACTTTGGTTGTGGAAGCGAAAGCACCGGCTGTTAAGTTGGCGATCAAGGAAGGAAGGGGATCGCTAACTTTAAAAGTCACATTTCCTCGAAAATTGAAGAACGCGAAATTCAAATACTCAACAGGATAAAGTCGAGAAAAGACCCTCTAATAATACAACATTCAGTTCAATTGTACACGTTATTTTACGGCTCCTAATGACTGCATCGTCGAAATCGGTGGCTTTCGATTACAAAACCCCATTTTTTGAGGATGCTAACGGCGTCTTTTCAACCGCATATCCACAGTTTTTACCCGCGTTGACCTTATGACCGTCCGCTTTATTTCTGCCCAAGCGATGGGACTCGGATTCTAAAATAGGGTGGGTGAAGAATTTTGACCAAACAAAGACAGTTTGTTTTCGTACCGTGCTGGTTACCGTCCGTTTTTCCCAAACGCCAGTTTTGATTTTGTTTACACTATTCGACTGAGTTAAATGCGATTTTGAGTTGCACCAAGCTAATTGCATTCACTTAATTGCACATCAAACAACCGTACATGAGTTATTGCGAAACTTCGCCGATTAACAACCAGATTTCATTTTTATCAACGAACTCAAATTGGCAATTTGCAAAGATCGAATTTTACTTCCACGGCATTTCCACTCTCGACGTATTTATAAACTTCGATTTCTCCACTTCCTTGCATGCCGCTGGAAAACGACATTTTGTTTAGAAACAATGGAAGCTGCTCCCAATTAGAGACAAAAGCAATTTCGTTGAAACCTAGATCGCTAAAACATCAAAACACCGACGTGCGAAATGGCTCGCCCAATCGCTTGTCGGTTTAACGTCCAACGCTTCGGCTTCGGACGAATGTAATAAACAAGGACCCCCAATGACGTTTGTTAGAAGTTTGACTTTATCAGCCGTGGCTTTCGTCGGCTTGTTTGGATTTTCTGTGGCTTCCAACAGTGCAGTCGGTGCCACGATCCAGGACAACGATGCTGCGCAAGCAATCGCTTTGACCGCGTCGAACGCACAGAACGCAGGCTCCTACGATTTTGCGGCCGAGCAATGGGAAAAGCTCATCAGCCAACACGCAACGTCGCCGTTGGTTGGCAAAGCCCACTACAACGCTGGGATCTGCTTTTTGCAATCCAACAAATTTGAAAAAGCGATTGGCCATTTCCAATCGGCTTTGCCCAAACTCGAAAACGATCAAGCCTTCCAAAAACCGCAAGCCAATCTCTATCTCGGATTCGCCCAGTTCCGGCTTGGTCAACAACTGAAACCTTCCAACGCTGACGAATCCAACAAGCAACTCACCACCGCGACCCAGACGTTGGGGAACTTGATCAAAGACAATCCAAAGTTCGAAGACGCTGATCAAGTTTGCTATTTCCAAGGCGGCGCGTTCGAGGAACTGAACCGACTCGAAGACGCATTGGCTGCTTACACGAAAATGCTGAGCTATCCCAAGCAGACTTTTAAGCTCGAAGGACTCTACGCCGTCGCCGACATGCATGACCAGCTAGGGCAATACGCCAAGGCGCTAGAGTATTTCGAAAAAGTTCAAGCCGCCGCCAAAGCAGACAAAAGCCCACTCGTCGACGAGATTCAGTGGCGAACGGGTTCGACTTTGATGAGCCTCGCGACAGCCGATGAAAACCGAGGCGAAAAAGATGCTGCCGTGGCGAAGTTGAACCGCGCTCAGACCATGTTGTCGGAGTTGGTTAACCAAGACGCAGCGGGAAAGGGCGATGACTTTGCCCGTGTCGCCGAGGACGCGAAATTCGAACTTGCATTTTGCTCCAGACGGTTAGGCCAGTTTGAAAAATCGGCTCAACTTTTTGATGCCATCGGAAAAAATGCAGCGTCGCCATTGGCGGCTGAATCGTTGCTCAATGCAGGTCGCAATTGGATTGACGCGGGCAAGCCTGAACTCGCCAAACCACTGCTTGAAAAAATCGTCGCCACTGATCCGACCAACGCGAACCTCGCGGCCCATTGGCTGGCGGGCTTGTTACTGAAATCTGGTAACGCGCAATCTGCCTACGATCTTGCCACCAAACAAATCGCGAAAACAGCAACGACCGACGCTGCGAATTCTTCAACGTTTGTTGCGCTGTTGATGGACCAAGCAGACGCCGCGTTTGAGATTCCTGAAAAGCGGAAAGACTCGATCGCGATGTTTGACGCTTTGGCTTCGAAGCACCCGGAGCATTCGCTTGCTCCATCGGCCCTGCATAGTTCAGCCTTCACGTCGCTGGACCAAAATGATTTTGATACTGCGATAAAAACAGCAACCAGTTTCGAATCGAAGTACCCCGAGAGTGAGTTTCTTCCTGACACATTGGAAGTCAAAGCCGAATCACTATTATTGAGTGACAAACCTGAAGAAGCCGCCAATGTCTTCGACCAACTCGTCAGCAAATTCAACACGCACAAAAATCATTCACGTTGGAAGATCCGTTCTGGCCTCGCCGCTTACATGAACGAAAACTACAAAGCGACGATTGAAAAATTGTCACCCGTCGTTGCGACGTTGGACGACGCGGAGAGCAAATCCGAATCCTAGTTCTGGAT
>CAYMFZ010000272.1:4036-7542 GCA_964389585.1 uncultured Pirellulaceae bacterium
GCTCAAGCCAGTTCCAACTCAAAGACAACGCGGCCGCAGCAAAATCGCTCGCCGACTCTTACGCCACCAACAAAAAGTGGAAACGAACTGAAGAAACATTGTTGACGCTTTGTCGGGCGCAACTTGCCAACGATCAACCAACCGAAGGCATCGCGACCGCCAATACGTTGATTAACGATTTCCCTGAATCCAACTTGCTCAGCGACGCCCACTACTATTTAGGCGAGCAGGCTTACGAGGCCAAAAAGTTCGACGATGCGTTCAAACATTTCGACACGATCAATCAGAAATATGCCGACTCGAAATTCGCACCTTACGCGTTGTACAACGCTGCGTGGAGTCAGCTTGAATTAAAAAAATACAAAGAGTCGGAAGCACTTTTCTCCAGCTTGATTAGCAAGTTTCCGAATCACGAGTTGGCGAAACAAGCCAAGATCGGTCGCGGTGCTTCTCGTCGCAAAACGGGTGACACTGATTCATCCATCGCCGACTTGACCGAGTTCTTGAAAACGAACCCCGAAGGGAAGGCTCGCACCAATGCATTTTATGAATTGGCGCTCGCCCAAGTGGAGACGAAGAAATGGGACGACGCGATTGGGACTTTCAAAACGCTGATTGCCGAAGACGCTGACTCCCCTCGCGCCGATCGTTACTTTTACGAGCTGGCGTGGGCCTATCGTTATTCGGAAAAAGAAGATCTCGCGCTTGAGTACTTCACCAAACTGACTTCGGAAAAGAAAGACAGCCCTCTTGCTGCCGAAGCTAATTTTCACGTTGGAACCGCGGCGTATGACAAGGGAAATTTCGACGACGCGATCAAGGCTTACACGCTGTGCGTGAATTCAGAAACGGCTGACAACATTCGCGAAAAAGCCGCCTACAAACTCGCTTGGGCGAATTACAAACAGGATCAATTCCAAGCTGCCCACGATGGGTTTGCCAATCAAGTGAAACTCTTCAAAGACGGAGAGTTGTACGCGGACGGAATGTTCATGGTCGGCGAATCGATGTACCGGCTGAAGAATTACGAACAGGCGTTGTCGTCCTATCTAGCCGCCAAGCCCATCGTTGAAACCTCAACGCAGGTCGAGCCGAAAATCAAATGGCTGACAATGCTGCACGGAGCCCAAAGCGCAAACAAGTTGAAGCGTTACAACGATGCTTTGGCATTAGTGAAAACACTTGACGGCTCAAGCGCCGACGTGAGCTTCAAACAAGATGCTTGGTTGGAAATGGGCGCGGCTCACGCGGGACTAAGTCAAACCGAAGAAGCGATCGCTTATTACCGCAAGGCCGCTGACAACCTTGGCAAGACAGGCGCTCGAGCGCGATGCATGATCGGCGACATGCTTTTCAAAGACAAAAAATTCGAACCTGCAGTCGATGAGTTCAAACTCGTCTTTTACGGATTCGGAGGAAAGCAGGCGGCGGCAGAAGTTCGTCCTTGGCAAGCGTATGCGATTTACGAAGCGGCGCGTTGCAGTTTCGTGCAAGTCGAAGGGGCACCGAAAGAATTAAAACCCAAACTCGTGGCCGAAGCGATCAAGCATTTTGAGTATCTGCTTGAAAACTACAGCGATGATCGTTTGGCTGCAGAAGCGAAACGCCAATTGGAGACATTGAAAAAACTTGATGTGAGCTAACAAGCATGAATTCTATTTCGCTGAGAAAAATGTGAGCCGTAGGCGCTAGCCTCGGGCCAGAACCACCAGCAAAACAAGCCTCGCGTCGTACCGGCCCGAGGCTAGCGCCTACGGCTCAGTTATTCGCCAAAAACGTGACAACCTCGACACAAAACGCAATTCAATCGCGAAACAACAATAGAACCGCACGACCAGACAATTTTCATTCTCGAATAATTTAATCCACGATTAATTAAGTGCATCCAGCACGACACCAACTCGGAGCCAACATGAATTCTTACGATTTCCAATCGCCGCAAAGTTCTGTTAAGGCTTACGCCAAAGCAGTCTTGTTCGCGATTGGGTTCATTGCGATTGCGCTTAGCTCAATCCCTGGCTCGTCTTCGACTTCCACACTTTCCGCTTCTCCACAAATCCAATCTGTTTCACCCTCGTTGGCAGTTATCACGTTGCAAGGCGACGATGAAGGGAACAACTCCGCACCGGCTCCGCAAAAGAAAAAGGGAATCAATTTCCTTTCGCTGCTCACGCAAGGCGGTTGGTTTATGGTCCCGTTGCTGTTGCTGTCCGTGGGCGTGTTGACGATCGCTATTGAGCGATATCTGGCGCTTCGCCGAGAGAAAATTTTCCCGCCCGAGTTGATTGAACAGCTTTCGATGCTCAGTCAGTCACCTGGTGGACTGGATCCGCGCCGTGCTTACCAAGCGTGCCAACGCTATCCGTCTTCGGCGTCGTACGTCATTCGCTCGATGCTGGTCAAAGTCGGCCGGCCTCAGCTTGAAATGGAAAATGCGGTCGCGGAAGCGAGTCAACGCGAGGCAACACGGCTGACACAAATGACGTCGTGGTTGAGTTTGGCCGCCGCGATTGCTCCGCTGATCGGTTTGTTGGGTACGGTTTGGGGAATCACTCAGGCGTTCTATGACACGACTCAGTTGGCGGAACTTAACGCAGGTCAAAACCGTGGCGTTGCGTTGGCCAATGGAATTTATGTCGCGTTGGTTACGACGATGGTTGGTTTGATGATTGCCATTCCCGCCGCGATCCTTTCACACTTTTATGAGAATCGGATCGTGCAGTTGATGAATGAAATCGAAGAGATGGTGTTCAACTTGCTTCCGCAATTTGAACGCTACGAAGGCCAAGTTCGCTTCACTCAAGGCGTCGGCGAGAACGATGGTGTCGGAACGCCAATGAATTCTGGCACCAACGAACCGTTTGGAGAAACGGGTGAACTTGCAAGTTCAAATGGAAATAGAAGCCGCAAGGAATAACAGAATTCTAAATCGCATTTTGAATTCCGCACTCCACATTCCCAATTCCGCATTCAAAAAACCATGTCCGTAAAAATCAAACGCACATCAGCCGTCGGCTCACTCAGTATCACTCCGTTGATAGACGTGGTGTTTCTGTTGCTGATCTTCTTTCTAGTATCGTCCCGGTTCTCTGAAGAAGAACGAGAGCTCGACTTGAATTTACCAAGCGTTACCGAAGCACTTCCGGCAACGGCTCAACCAGACGAGATGGTGGTCAACGTTGACGCTGAGGGGCGTTATTACATCGACGGGGCATTTCGCCAAGTCGAACAGGTCGAACAGATCCTGCGTCGCGCCAAGACCAACAATCCATTGACGCAAACGGTCGTGATTCGGGCAGACAAAGCTGCTCTTTGGGAACCGGTGGCCACGGCAATTGGGCTGTGCAAAAAAGTAGGGATCAACGAGTTCACCGCAACGATTGATGAGAATTAGGGAGAAGGACAATCTCAAATCCAAAATTTCAAATCCAAAATTTCAAATTTCAAATTTCAAATCTCAAATCTCAAATCTCAAATTTCAGATTCCGCATTCCAATTTCCGCATT
>CAYMFZ010000273.1:0-5632 GCA_964389585.1 uncultured Pirellulaceae bacterium
TGGAATCGCAACTAGATCAATCACGTATAAATCACGAACGCCGAAGACATTGGAGTCGGTTCACGCGGTGGCTACTACGATACATCTGGTGCGCTTCGCGACATGCTTCAAAATCACTTGATGCAAGTCGTCGCTCATGTCGCCATGGAGCCTCCGATCTCGCCCAACGCCGCGTCGATCCGAAAAGAAAAAACGCGTCTGTTCGAGTCGCTGCGACCAATGTCAGAAGACGAGATTCAAAAGAATGCGATTCGCGGCCAGTACACGGCTTCAAAAGTCAAAGGCGAATCAGTTTTAGGTTACCGAGATGAAGAAGGCGTTCCCGATACTTCGAAAACAGAAACTTATGCCGCCGTTAAGTTCTTCATCGACAACTGGCGATGGTCAGGCGTCCCCTTCTACGCACGGACCGGCAAACGATTACCCACCAAAGTCACCGAGGTTTGCATCACTTTCAATCAGCCTCCGCAGACTTTGTTTCGACGTCAGCAAGAGTTGTTTGAGTCATCGCATAATCAGTTGATCATACGAATTCAGCCCGACGAAGGCCTGCTTTTGAATTTCGGAATGAAAGTTCCGGGCGAAGGATTCAGAGTCAAAAATGTCGGCATGGACTTTCACTACTCGGATCTCAGCAACAACGATGTTCCGGAAGCCTACGAGCGATTACTACTTGATTGCATGAAAGGCGACCCAACTCTTTATGCTCACGGCGATAGCGTTGAATATTCATGGGAATTCGTTCAGCCGATTTTGGATGCTTGGGAGAACGATCCAAGCATCCCAGTCTACGGCTATCCTTCTGGAACTTGGGGTCCCGAGATCGCCGACCAACTGATCGAACCAGATGACTTAAGTTGGCGCAACCCATGTCGGCGTTTGACGGACGACACCTCGCTTTGCCCCATCCAATCAAAGGTCGCAAATCGACTTTTGATCGGAATGAAGCAGAACTACCGCTAATTTCTAAGCTGATTTTCGAAATCAAGTCTCGGTGGCGCCGACTGGGAAACAGCAGGCGCGGCAACCGGAATAGCAGGCGCGGCGACGGGTGCAACCGGCTTGCACTCCTCGACCTGTTTCTTCTTTAGCTCGATGGTGATCTGTTTTCCAAACTTGACATAAGAATACTCATCGAGTCGGAAATAGGTCGTGGCGACAATCTTCCCTTCCCGTGGCCAAGTGCTTCGGAATTCCGCGTCGAGGTCTGCCTTGATAGCCGCCATCAAGCTAATGTCAGTTACAACTGGAGTTGTGATAATGACGGGTGTTCCATGGAATTCTTGCTTGGTCTTGTCCTTAAACTCGACTGAATAAACCTGAACGATATTGGCAAGACTACTGGTTTGATTCAAAAACTTATTGAGCTGAAACGGATTCTTTGAACTTGGAACGACTTTGAATTCTGTACCCGTTCGGCTATCCGAATACAGGAATGATTCAGTCGAACCGGGTGCCCCGTCGGCGATTACAGCTGTATATTTTGGGGACTTGTCCCAGTCAAAATCGCTCTCTGGTGGCCTATTTGAGGCCTTTTCGGGAGCTGCGATTGCAATTGGATTGGATAGTCCAGCAGGCGTGCCAACGCGAACACGAAATTCACCATCAGACATTTTGTCGGTCGTAATTTTGGCACTGACCTTCATTAGTTCTCGGCTAATGATTTCAAGCGTGGCATCTTGGCCAAGGCTATGAGATTCAAAACCTCCGACAACGACGTGTGTAAGCGTTGGGTGAAAGTTCTTTCCTGTAACAAAGAACTCTGCCTCTATTTTTTCATCGGCGACTAAGAAATCTAAACCATAGTAGTCGTAGATTTCGGGTACATGAACATCGTCGCTCTGATCAAACAAGTCCGTTGCTGATTGGTCATTCTCATAGGGAATATCCACACCAATGGTTTGTAGGCTAAGCATGTTCTCGAGCTGATCAACCCGACTGCTCAAACGACTGATGTCACCTTCGCGATATTCGGCTTCGAAGTTGGCCGGACACAGGCAGTCACGGGCTTGCTGTAGCATTGAGCCCTGACAAACAAGTTCTTCATAACTGTTTTTTGACTTGCCAGGATGTTTTAAGCTCTCCCAATTAGTCGTGACATCAAACTCAACACGAGACACGAAATTTGGCATTGCAACCAAAACCTCGCACTCTCGTACGCCAGGTTCAAGACGATGCGAACTTCGATCATCCACTACAGGCATTGAAGCTGGAAAAATTGTTTGACGGAATGCGGTTCGATTGTTGACCAGAGTTTGAGCAGCTTGGGCGCGAGGATGAAAGTACCACCCGAAAGTGTCGCTGCCATGAACGAATCCGACTGCTGTTCGGTTGACCCCAATGGCCGACGACTCGCGGGCAAGCTGTCGTGCGAGGGAAACTTTTTGTCCTGCATTCCAAGTTCCTTGAGCAACATTCATCGCCAGCGCAATTTGCATTTCTCGGATTCGAGCATTCGAATCAAGCAAGTTCTGTTCTTCGACTTGTGGCTCAAGCGTGAAAACTTCTAACGGAAATCGTTGTTCCACGATCCGCTGCCAGACGAGGGTTGCTTCTGTCAAATTTGCAGGATTGAAAAAGTTGAGTGAATGCAGATCGCCCAATTCGTTTTGTACAAACTTGTCCTGAAGGGTCATCTCTTCGACCATTCGTTTCAAATTCAAATCTGTAACACCACATTGCCGAGCCAGCAACCAAGCAGTTCTCTTGATCGCATTCGACTCATTTTCTGTTGAGAATTGACTTAGCCAGAGTTCTTCTAGACCGTCAGTATTCTGACCACTCTCCATGAGTTGAGCGGCTTCTACGATTGCAAACGGATGACTGATTCCAGATAGAGCATAGCCGTTCCTTTTTTCGACGATCAAGTGTATTTGGCTGAGCATCTGAAACATCAATCGCCTCGCTTCATGCTCGGAAGCGGGTTGTTGCTTTGCTTTTGCCTTCACAAAGTCCCGAACGACTTCGAAATCTTGAACCGTAAACTTTCCTTTGGCGAGTTGAGGAATCGCCGCTTTTGTTGTTTCTTGATCGACTACAGCAGTTTCTTCGTAATCAAATGATGTCAAAGTGGGAGTGAAACCCTCTAACACATTGAGGGCTAATTCATCTTGATCGATCTCCAGACTTGCCCAACTCTTGAACGATTCCTTTGGATTAGAAGAACTGCGAATTCGTTCCATATTCGATTTATCGAAAAAAGCTGAAATTTCGGTAGAATCTACAAAATCAACGAATGCTTTTGAATCGGATCCATGTTGAGTATCATCTAACGCCCTTTGGTAGCCTTGCCTTTTATTCTCAAGGCCAGCTTTGATCTGTTCAGCAAATCCTGAAACTGCTTCGTCTTTTGCAGCCCTGTCGAGCCCAGCGTAAATACTGTTCAATTTCTTTTGGACACTCTTTCCTGACATTGTATGCCCCTTAGTTCTTAAACTAAGAAGATCCCCTTTAACTTCGCTGCTCACTTCAAAATTCGCAATCAAACGCTTCGCTTCCGAAATGTGTTTTTCGATTCGCTTCACTTCCGCAGCTACTCTTGCTGCTACGGTTGGTTTGTCCCAATTTTCATATACGTCTGCTGCAAAAATATCGACGAGATCGGCAATCGCCATCCGAGGCAATGTATACTTCACGTCGGCCCGAGTGATATTCAGCTTTGCTCGAAAACTTGCGATCGCTGAGTAGCCCTGGCTTGTTTCCTCACCTGGTAGAACGGAAACAGGAATTCGAAACATGTACAACCCGTATCCAGCTTTACGAGTGTTGTCGCCACCCATGTTTCGACGACGCAACGCTTGATTGACATAGACGTAAGTCGCGTGTTGACGCTCGAGTTCAGTTGGCTCAACACTCAAGTTATTCTTCGATGCCAATTTAATCAGTTCTGACAACTGCGTTCTGGACGAAGTCGGAGTTAGTTGAGCAGCAGCCACTGCTGGAGCCGCCGTTCCACCTAGACCAATAGCTCCTGTCGTTTCGGACTGCGTTTTCGCGCTGTCGGATGTAGAATTGATGGCTTGCAACGACTGTTCAAATTTTGGCAGCGTTTTTGCCATCTCTTTGTCAAACTCTTGAATCGAGTGCATGAGATTCGCATCACCCCAAACGTCAGGAGTCTTGATCGAGATCGTCCCTTCGCGACGTAGTTCATCTTCCAGTCGCGTTACACAACGAGCGGCTTCCAACAAGGAATTATTGCAGATCGGGCTTTCAACCCTTGGCTGCACTCCATCCTTGGCTTGACAAAACAGCCCTTTGTGCTGCCTTTCAATTCCGCAGCCCATCGACAATAGAATGAAACACAATACAAAGAGGCAATTAAGAGACGATCGCATGAGAATCCTTCCAAGTGCTTCGCAGCAGAAAAGTGAGGAGGTTTACCCGCTTTATCGAAAATTTCAATCAAATAGCTTTGTCCGATTTTTCCGATGATGCGGAAAACCGTTGCGTATTCGTTCCGACAACGTTGACTTTGACGATTAGTAAGTCCTTTACTTTGAAATGATTCACTTCGTTCCCCAACCATGACTCCGCTTGCAAGTTCACTTGATGAAATGACATTTCCACTCGCTCGTCGCTTTTTAGGTACCGAGTTCCAAGTCAATCATTGACGACCATTGCGTGGTGAACAATTCGAACGCGATCAAGTAAGATCAAACTCATGGACGCAAAAACTCTTGAACAATTGGGCAGCGAGCTTGAAGGGGAGCTTCGTGTTGATTTTTTGGATCGGTCAATCTACTCGACAGACGCTTCTGCCTATCAAGAAATGCCGCTTGCCGTTGCGATCCCCAAGACTGAATCCGATGTTCAGCGGCTAATTCGATTTGCTGTGAACCATGGTGTTGGCATTATCCCGCGAACTGCGGGAACGTCGCTTGCTGGGCAAGTTGTCGGAAGCGGCATCGTTGTCGACGTCTCGCGACACTTCACCCAGATTCTGGAGATCAACAAACAGGAACGCTGGGTTCGTGTTCAGCCTGGGGTGATACGCGATGAGTTGAATTTGGAGTTGGCCAAACACGGCCTGTTGTTTGGGCCTGAAACGTCGACTTCGAATCGAGCGATGATTGGTGGGATGGTTGGCAACAACTCTTGCGGTTCGAATTCGGTTGTTTACGGAAGCACGCGCGACCATACGCTCGAGATTCATGGCTTTTTAAGCGATGGAAGCCGGGCGAGCTTTTCGGCTTTATCCCGAAATGAATTTGAAACGAAATGCGATCCGGACTCGACAACTTTAGAGTCGCAGATCTATCGTGGTGTTCGAGACGAATTAGAAAGCCAAGAAGTTCGTGACGAGATCCGGCGTGAGTTTCCCAAACCCGAAATCGCTCGTCGAAACACGGGTTACGCCGTTGACTTGTTGATGGATGCAAATGCCTTCGACGAAAGCAGCTCTAACTCATTTGATTTTTGCAAGCTGCTGGCCGGCTCCGAGGGGACGCTTTTCTTTGCGACTGAGATCAAGCTCAACTGTCTTCCGCTTCCACCTTTAGTCTCCGGATTGCAGTGTGCCCATTTCGATTCGGTCGATGAAGCTTTGCGCGCGACACTTCTCGCAATTGAGCACTCGCCTTATGCGGTTGAACTAATAGACAGTTTCATCCTTGAGGGGGCGGCTCGAAAC
>CAYMFZ010000273.1:5642-7477 GCA_964389585.1 uncultured Pirellulaceae bacterium
GAAGTATTCACCTTATGCGGTTGAGTTGATCGATCGTTTTATATTGGAAGGCGCTGCGAGGAACACTGAACAACGCGAGAACGCTTCGTTTGTGGTCGGTCAGCCCGGAGCGATTTTGGTAACAGAGATTCGAGGCGAAACCGAAGAAGGAGTTCTCGCCGTCACATCCCAGTTAGAAACGGAGTTGATAGCTGCCAATCTTGGTCGCGACTATCCCGTTCTGTTTGGGGACGAAACAAAAAAGGTTTGGAAACTTCGCAAAGCGGGCCTTGGGATTGTCGCCAACATACCGGGCGACACCAAACCCGTCGCCGTCATTGAAGACACCGCTGTTTCCGTTGCAGATCTTCCCGATTTCATTCGTGACTTTAACAAGATTCTCAACGAGCAATTCGGAATCGAATGCGTCCACTACGCTCATGCTGGTTCAGGCGAAATCCATTTGCGTCCGATTTTGAACTTGAAAACCGAAACCGGCAATCAGACTTTTCGTGCCGTCGCTGAGGCCATTGCGACACTCGTAAAACGATACCGTGGATCGCTGAGTGGAGAGCATGGCGATGGGCGTTTACGCGGAGAGTTTCTTCAGCAGATGATTGGTCAAAAAAATTACGAATTGATCAAACGAGTCAAACAAATCTGGGATCCAAATGGTGTTTTTAATCCAAACAAGATCGTTGATACGCCCCCGATGAACACAGGGCTGAGGTATTTTCCTGGACAAGCGACCCCAGAAATCCCAACCGTGTTCGACTTCAACCAAGAACAAGGAATTGTCCGAGCGGCCGAACTTTGCAATGGCTCAGGCGATTGCCGCAAGACTCATTTGGCGGGCGGGACGATGTGCCCGAGCTACATGGCGACTCGCAACGAAAAAGACACGACTCGAGCCCGAGCCAACATGCTGCGTCACGTCTTGACCAATCCAACAAACGAAAGCAACCCTTTTGATAACGACGACCTTAAGCAAGTCATGGATCTTTGCTTGTCCTGCAAGGGCTGCAAACGCGAATGCCCTTCCAATGTCGATGTTGGGAAAATGAAAGCCGAGTTTCTGCATGGATA
This sequence comes from uncultured Pirellulaceae bacterium, assembly GCA_964389585.1. Taxonomy (GTDB): domain Bacteria; phylum Planctomycetota; class Planctomycetia; order Pirellulales; family Pirellulaceae; genus Mariniblastus. The sequence goes on from CAYMFZ010000273.1 coordinate 6,708, forward strand.
CTACAAAGAGCACGGCATCCCCAAACGTGCCCAGCGGATCGCGAATTTTTCAGCCAGTATGAAGCTCGCTTCCTACGCTCCGTGGCTTTACAACGCATTAGTCAGTTTCAGGCCGACCGCAAATTTGCTTAAAACGTTTTCGGGGTTCGCCCGAGAGCGCTCGCTTCCTAAACTTCATTCCCAAACTCTTGAACGTTGGTTTGCGAAACACCAACCTCATGCGAATGCAGGCTCGCACGGGACCGTAAATTTGTTTTGCGACGAGTTCACGAACTTCAACGACACAAACGTCGGGATCGCGACCGTTGAGTTGCTTGAGCGGTTGGGTTTTGCTGTCGAGATTCCCGCGCAAGTCGAAAGTGGCCGCGCCGCGATGTCGAAAGGACTCTTGGAAACCGCCAAAAAGTTTGCGAAAGCCAACGTTACGATGCTGGGCGATGTTGTCAGTTCCAAGCAACCGCTAATTGGAATCGAACCTTCGGCGATTCTCAGTTTTCGCGATGAGTATCCGCAATTGGTTGGACAAGATCAAAAGGCCGACGCAAAGGAGCTAGCCAAAAATACTTTGATGATCGATGAATTTATCGAAATGCAAATTGATGCAGGCGAGATTGATTCAAGTATGTTCAGGTCGGATGAGCAAACCATTCGGCTTCATGGACATTGCCACCAGAAAGCACTTGCTTCTCTCAAGCCAACCGTTCGGATGCTACAACTTCCCAAGGGGCATCGTGTCCGGCTGATTCCATCGGGTTGCTGTGGAATGGCGG
>CAYMFZ010000274.1:0-7470 GCA_964389585.1 uncultured Pirellulaceae bacterium
AATGATTGAATGCCACAATGATTGAATGCCACAATGATTGAATGCCACAATGATTCAGATGCATCAATGATCGAGATGCCACAATGATCGACAGTCATCTAACCAGAGAAACGTTCAGCGGTCGCTTGAGGAAATTCGAATTTGGGCTGGCGCACATGGCCCTAAGTACTTTGAAATAATGACAGAATCAAAACCATCTCTTATCGCCCTGAGCCGCGAGCAGCTTGGAGAAGCCCTGCAAACGATAGGCGTTTCCGCCAAACAAGCGAGAATGCGCGTTAATCAGATTTGGAATTGGCTCTACATTCGCGGCGTCAATAACTTCGAAGAGATGAGCAACATCGGAAAGGATTTGAGAACGGCTTTGGAGGCTAATTTCTCAATTGCACACCCCGAGATTGTTGAAGAGCAAATCTCAAAAGATGGCACGCGGAAGTGGCTTCTTCGTTTTCCGCCTCGCGGAGCCGGAGCACCTGTCGAAATTGAAACCGTTTACATTCCCGAATCCGATCGAGGCACGTTGTGCGTCTCAAGCCAAGTCGGCTGCTCGTTGACTTGTACGTTTTGTCATACGGGCACCCAAAAGATGGTCCGCAACTTGACGGCGGATGAAATTCTCGGGCAGATCATGCTTGCGAGATATCGACTTGGTGATTTTCCAGGTATGGACTCGGATCCCTCAATCATCGCTCCGATGGAAGGCAGGAAAATCTCCAACGTCGTGATGATGGGGATGGGTGAGCCACTTTTCAACTTTGAAAATGTCAAACAAGCCTTGCTGGTCGCACTTGATGGAGAGGGGCTCTGCCTTTCGCGACGGCGAATTACTCTTTCGACATCGGGAGTGGTGCCGGGAATCTATCGAACGGGCGAAGAGATCAAAGTAGCATTGGCGATCTCACTACATGCCACGCGAGACGAGCTACGCGATGTCTTGGTTCCGATCAACAAAAAGTATCCACTCGCCAAATTGATGGAGGCTTGTCGAGATTATCCTGGTCTCTCTAACTCGCGTCGAATTACGTTTGAGTATGTGATGCTCAAAGGAGTAAACGATAGTCTGCGTGATGCTCGCGAGATGGTTGAGATGTTGGAAGGGATTCCGGCGAAGATCAATTTGATCCCCTTCAATCCGTGGCCCGGTTCCGAATACGAATGTTCGGATTGGAAAACGATTGAGAAATTCGCAGCGTATTTGCACGACAAAGGGCTGCCTGCTCCGGTGCGAACGCCACGAGGTCAAGATATCATGGCGGCTTGTGGGCAGTTAAAGTCGGAATCAAAAAAGTCGGCATCGAAAAATCTGGCAACGTCTTCGCTTCCGGTTGTCGACTGAGTGTAGAACAATTGTCCCAATTGTTCCTCAGCCTGATAACGAACGTTACTTTTTGAATAACGAACGTTACTTTTTGAATTGGGTGCGGAACAGTTGAGGACAACTGTTCTACAATCTCAAAACGGGTGCGGAACAGTTGAGGACAACTGTTCTACAATCAATCTAGATCGTTTTTCTTGTAAGGGGAGACGACTTTTCGTGTGCTACGCCTTGGTTTCGAGAAGACAATTTTTGGGCGGGTGGATTCTTGCTTTACATCCGTGGCGGCGGACTTGTCGATGGCTTGGTTCACTGCATCGATCATGGTGAGAATGTCTCTTTGAGCCGTATCATCATTTGAGACGGAGGTGTTTGCGGCACTTGGTGAATTCTTGTCTTCGAGCGTAATGGTTTCGTCCGGTTTCGTATTTGTCGGAGCTGGATTCGTATTCGTCGGTTTTGCTGGATTCGTACTCGTTGTCGAATCTGGATTCGAGGTTGATAAATTCGGTAAATCTGAGTTCGGTGCTATTGTTTGGATAGCCGGCGCAGAAACGGCGGCTGGTCTTGATTCTTGCACGACCGATTCAGATTCCGGGTTTGAGAATTGAGAATGCGGTTGAATTTGGGGCTTGCTCGCGCGCTGTTCGTTGATTCTCGGCATGGCGATATCGCCAAGGTATTTGTCTTTGACTTCTTTGTGTGTAACGATCTCATCAGCCGTTCCACTGCATAAGATTCGACCTTCGCTTACCACGTAAGTTCGGTCAGTGATTTGCAAAATCTCACGCGCGGCGTGATCCGTAATCAAAACGGAGATTCCGCTGCTCGCGAGGTTTTTGATGACGACTTGAACGCTTTGAACGGTAACGGGGTCAATGCCTGCAAACGGTTCATCGAGCATGATGATCTTGGGATCAGAGACAAGGCACCGAGCAATTTCCAATCGACGACGTTCGCCACCTGAAAGTGATCCAGCTTTGGAGCGACGGATTTTTTCGATTTTGAACTGAGCAAGTAGCTCGTTGCAGCGCTGCTTTTGTTGGCTTCGACTGAAGCCGAGCAATTGCATCATGCCTTTCAAGTTTTCTTCGGTTGAGAGTTTTGCAAAAACGCTTGATTGCTGTGGCAGGTAGCCCATGCCGCCGCTCTTGCTTCGTTCGTGAAGCGGCCAGCGTGTTACGTCCGTCCCTTGAAGGATGACTCTGCCCTTGTCGGGCTTAACGAGACCACACATCATCTTGAATGATGTCGTTTTGCCCGCGCCATTAGGGCCAAGCAACCCCACGATTTCTCCTGGTTGAACGACCAGTGAAACACCGTCGACCACTCGACGTCGGCCATAGATTTTTACCAGCCCGTCGGCTTCGAGAATTGGCGGCATCTGTTTCCTCCGTGAAACGTGAACTGTCTATGTAGAGGGTATTTCAAAACCTGTAGTGGACTTCGCCAGAAGTCCCAGCTCGCTTTCAAAACAAAGGGAATTCTGGCGAATCCCACTACGATGATCGCACGATTTTAGGTTTTGAAATGTCCTCTAGTTGAAAGTGGACTTCCGAACTATCGAATGAAACCCATTCGCTCAAAATTTGGAAAGTGCTTGAATGGCTTGTTCTTCGTATGCGGCCAGTAAATCAGCATCGCGCGTCCGATCAGCATGTTTCTTTCAACATAATGATCACCGTCCCAGATTCGACCATCAAGCGATCGTGGGCTGTTGTCACCCATCGGAAGAAATTGGTCTTCGCTCGTTGATGAACCTTTTTCCAATTTGAACATAGGCTTGAAGCTCCCTTTCTTTTGCGTGAAAAACTTGAGGGCTTCGGGTGAGCTCCATTTGGACGGGGTCTGTTGAAAGGTTTCGATTTGAGAAGTGTCTGGCCAACCCGTCTCGTTAAACGAATTCGCTCGACCCTTGACGGACGTATAGTAAATGTCGCGAAGAACTTTAAGACGGCTGATGCTGACTTCCGCCCCATTGGTCGCGACGCCCGCTGGCTCCGCATCGCCTGGGCTATTGGTACTGTACGTTGGCACGGGAATGCCGGTTCGCATATAAGTCGCACCCGGAAACTCAATCAGTTTGTTGTTGATCCATAAGTGCAAGCGATCATCAGCGTTCACGTATTCAATGTGATAGTCGCCAGCACCTTTTAAATTGGTCTGAGCCGAGGGTTGGTCTAGCGGCTGGTCATTCTGGTCTAAAAACGTGACTTTGGTATCGACTTCAGAGTCGTCGCATCGAAGTAAAGCCCTGCCAGTTTCTACATCAATTTCGCAGATGAAATGTGCCCCGCCCTCGACTAAATCCAAAAGAATCTTTCCAGTCTCGGAACGAACTTCAGCGAAGCATTCCAGACCAATGTCGCCAACCCAGTGCAAGCCAAGGTTCTTAATCGCATCCGGTTCGATGCTTCCGTTGGTCGCGTATTCGTCCGAATAAAGTTGATCGTTGTAGCCGTATTTGTCTCCGATCAATTGACCCGCTGGTAGTAGGCCATTCCGATACCGTCCCGGTAGACCCGACCGCTCAATCGTTGGCCACTCGGCTTTCAATGGTTGAAAGTGACGGTAACGTATCCAATTTTCGCCCGTAGACTTTCCCGATTCAAAAACGGGATTACCTTCAGAATATTGGTGAGTCCAATCGCCGATCCCATCGAATGATTGCCAGCGCATTGGCCATCCAGCATCTTTTAGTTTGTCACCAATGTAGTTTGTGTCATCAACCGTCTGAAGAATGTTGCGAAGTTTATGTGGCGGCTTTCGCGTGATCCTTTTTCCATAGTTCCCATTACTAAGTGCTTCCATCAAGTAGATGTCACCGTTTTCAATCAGGATGTTGTCGCCGGGAAGGCCAATCAGTCGCTTGATGTAATTCTGTTTTCCGTTATTCGGATTCTTGAAAACGATCACATCGTAACGCTCGGGTTCATTGAAATCGTAAATGAATTTATTGACAAGAATACGGTCGCCGTTGTTGGACCGGTGATCCAAAATCTTTCGGTCGATTTTCGTTTTGTATGAGCAGATCGGGCAAAAAGTGCAGTCAACGCGCCCGGGGTTACCAGACGTCGCGTCTTCACGGGTCGCCCCAGAGTGATATCTGAAATTGCAGTTCGCACATTCCAAATCCATGTGGCGGCCTTGCAATGAAGGAGCCATTGAGCCTGTTGGGATGATGAAAGCTTCTGCCTCGTAAGCTCTGAACATTAGCGCAAGCACGATTGCGATGACGATCGATTCAATCGTTTCGCGAACGCCAAAATCTCGAAAGAATCCAAAGACTCCGCCCACTGGTTGATCGGAAACATAAGTCTCCGTCGTTTCAGGCATTCGCGTGCGTTCAACGGTTGGGAAAGCGCTTCTTCGTTTGGGTTTTTTGGCCATCTTGGTCAGCTATCAACAAAGGTAGTCGAGACGACGGCGGAATTTTGCCGGCGCGGATCTGCAAAGAATTATATCGTGTTTCGCCATTCAATCCTACGTTAACAATGGCTCGATTTCAGTAGGAAATGACCTTGCCCACAACGTTGGATTCTTTTAGCCGCGGATCGTCCCAAGATCGGCTGTCAACCGAAAGCGGTACGTTGTCGCCCAAAACAATCAGTCCACTGGAGGATTGAAAAACGGATTCGCCTTCGACACCGCCGGGGCCTTGTGGTGAATAATACAGGTCTCGCCAAATGCGAATTCGATCAACCGTAAGATTCCCACTGACAGCACCGATATCGATCGGAGTTTGGGAGATCGCGGACTCGCGATCGGGAAGCAGATTGTGAAAATACTCGTTTCCATTTATCCAAACGCCAAGCTGCTGGTCGATCGTAGAGAACTCGACTTTCACGGTCGGCTTTGCAAATTCTTTTCCCTCAATCCAAACGTCGACTGATTCGAATTCTGATTCACTTGATGAGATGGTTAGGCTTTGATCGGGAACGTCTAGGCGAAAAAGATAAACAGCATCTCGATGGTCAAACTTCCAAGCCAAAACACTTGCGCCTGTCGTTTTGACATCCATTGTCAAGAACAACTCATCCGTCCGGTTGAGTTTGCGACTGAGTGATTGATTGAAGCCGTATGAATCTTCAATCGGGAATCGGTCGTTTTTCAATGTGTCTCGATGGGCGTAATTACGGCTTGGTTGAAAGCCCAGCCAATGGATGTCATCTTGATTCGAACCACTAAAAACAAATTCGTCGCCAATGGTCCATTGATTTGAAGTTGGGAGAAAGTGTTTTCCGTTTGGGCCACGAAAATTGGAATCGAAAACAGCGATCCGAGTTTTCTTTTGTTGGCTCAACGTTTTTCGCATCAAGCTTCCGTTCGCGAGCAAATTTCCATTTCGAATCTCGATCATTTCACCCGACAAGCCGACCACGCGCTTAATTCCAATGTCTGCAGATTGCGGAAGTTGAAATGCGATGACATCCCAGCGATCAATTTGTTTCGGATTAAACTCGAGCTTGACCAAGGAAGCAGCGATCCGTGTTTTGTGTTCTGCAGAGAATTGACTTCCACAATTAGGGCAAACAAGCCGCTCTTGATCTTGAGCCTGCTCCAGGTCGCAGGGAAATTCAAAAGCACAGTTGGAACAATTGGCCTCGTCGTGTTCGCCCAAGAAATGTGGTGCCATCGACGAACCAATGACTTTGCCTTGGCGTTCAATCTTTTTCTTGCACCCAACTGATGTAAGTATCAACAATAACGAAAATGCCAGAGCGCATCGTGACGTCGGAGAAACAAAGTGTTGATATTTGCGAACTGTGAAACGGATCGTATTAGGTTCCTGTTGAGGCATTAGTCGTCACGAGTCTGAATTGTCGAATTTGTCAGGGTTTATGATTGCGGTCAAGCAGTTTATGATTTTAACATCTGGGCGTGACGCAAATTGAGGCAAGTGCTTTGTCAGCCCTAAAGGTAGGTGTTTAAAATCAGCCGCCAAGCATTAGCGTTCGGTTTTACGAGGCTGAACCGGGACCAGACTGAACCGGGTGCTAACGCACAGCGGCTGATCCGAAATTTGAGCTTTAACAAAGCACCAGTTCGTTTATTCAATGGCCAGTTCGAAACAATTTCTCTAAAAGTGAATTGATGAGTGAAACAAAAATTCTGGATCACCCGCTGGTCGATTGCCATTTAACAACGCTTCGGACAAAATCCACAAAGCCTCAAGAGTTTCGGCAATCCGTTCGAAGGCTTTCGATGTTGTTGGCCTACGCGGCGACGGTCGATCTGGTAACGGCTGAAAGCCCGATCGAAACTCCGCTTCAGAAAATGATCGGCAGCCAGTTATTGCATCGAATTGGATTGATTCCAATCATGCGAGCCGGAATTGCGATGGTCGAGCCGATGTTGGATCTGATTCCAAGTTCCGAAGTTTGGCATTTGGGCTTTTATCGAGATGAAGAAACGGCTCAACCCGTCCACTACTACAGCAAGCTCCCAGAGAAATCACCCGTTGATGTGGCTTTTATTCTCGACCCAATGCTGGCCACGGGAGGTTCGGCGGCAATGGCCTGCAAGCAAATGCAAGACTGGGGAGTCGAGAAGATCAAGATGCTTTCGATTATCGCTGCACCTGAAGGAATCAAACGATTGCGAAGCGAGTTTCCAGAAATCGAAATCCACACTTGCGTCGTGGACGAGAGACTCAACGAAGACAAGTTCATTGTTCCCGGCCTTGGAGATGCTGGTGATCGAATCTTCAATACAACCGGTTGAATAAAAAAGCAGATGACGTTGGGCAAATCCAGAATTTCAGAATCGTGGCGATCCTAATTTTATGAATCAGGTATTTGGATGTCCTAGTTGCCAGCAACCATTTCAAGTTGCGGCCGAACAAGCCGGCCAAGTCGTTCAGTGCCCATCCTGTGCGCGGTCTGTGGAAATTCCGATGAGTGCGTTTTCGACGCCGCCACAAAATCCTGTCACGCCAAAGGTGCCAGACACGCCGATGGTTTTTGCTTGTCCAAGTTGCGAAGGGCAGTTCGGAATCTCGGCGGATATGTTTGGACAGCAAGTTGGGTGTCCGCATTGCTCAACAGCGGTCTTGGTCAAATCTCCTGATTCGCAATTTGAAACTTCTGACTCAGAGTTCACTCGCGAGATTCCCGAAATCGACACAAGGAGTTCGAAGGCTCAGAGCAATTCCC
>CAYMFZ010000275.1:0-7470 GCA_964389585.1 uncultured Pirellulaceae bacterium
TCCCTTACCCACCGCGGCCCTTTGGTTGTCAGCCTTGTTTTGCGTGTACCACTGGTAGCCTGCAATTCCGAGAACCAAAATGATGACGGCGATCTTTTTGGCGTCGAGCTTAAAAGGTTTTCCAGAATTGGATTTGACGTTCATTCTTGCTTGATTGAAAAAGGACAGGCGATGGTGAAAGGCTTGGTCGAATCAGTACTGAGCTTGAGAACTCTCGACGGTTTAATTTTCAACCATCTCGGCTGATCTGGCAACGCAAGAAAACGCGAACCTACAAAAACAGCCGAGCTTTTTATGGCTCAGCTGATGAGTTTTCTAAGGCAAACACCTGAATTGAAATGCCTAACCGAGCGACATGGTCGCCCCAGTAAACGATGGGAAAATTTGACTAACGCCGCGTCCCTTTGAATGGAGTTTGAGGTTGTCGGTTTTGATTTTGAAGCTGTCGAGCGGATCGAACGGCATCGAGACCTGGTTGCGAGGTGCCTGCAAGAAAGTTGTCGATCTGGGATTCTTCGCGAAGCTTGCGAAACGATTCGCCCATCGCCAGATTCAACTTCTTCTCCAAAATGTCGTTGTGCAAGTCTTCTTTGACCGCATCGAAATCGGAGACCACTGGATCAGTTCGACCCATGCAGTACATCGTGATCCAATACTCACCGACCTGAACGACTTTTGAGATTTCATCCCTCTGAAGTCGGAAGGCGACCTCTTCAAGTTTTGGTCGTCCGGTATGTCGAGCAATTGGAGGAACAACGCCGTAGTTGTTTTTCGACGCAGGTTCGATCGAATACTGGTTGGCAAGTTTTCCAAAATATTCGGCGCTTTGATTGTTAGTCGCAAGGTTCCAGACTTTTTGGGCGTCACGTTGGTCTTTGTTCACGATGACCAAAACCTCAACGCGAGGTCCGAAGTTGGCTTCGAAACCTTTGTCCATATCTTCTTGAGAAACCGATACGGAGTCTTGAACCAGTTTCTTTAGAGCAACCGTTGGCCAGACTTCGTCTTCGATATAAAAGTCAACACGCGAAGCGTCATTGTTGGTCTGTAGATTCAACCAGTCATTGACGTCGGCGGTGCCATCTTCGTTGAGATGGCCAAGTGCCTGAGCGGCGCGAGTGATCTCGGTCGTGATGTCTTCTTTCGAGACTTGCAAGTTGGCTTTTTTGAGAGCTTGCATCAAAATGGCTCGGTTGATTTCAGTTTCCAACATCATTGAACCAAATCGAGCGATGCAATCTTCACCCACGTCGCGGTTAAGAATCTTTACACCGTTAACCGTTGCGGCTACGCCCGGCATTTGTTGGCTAAGCTTTGGATCGTTCATAACGTTAACGATCTGCGCCGTTTTCTGCATGTGCGTAAACATCATCCGTGCTGACTCAAGCAATTTTGCGTCGGTCAGTTCGCTGATCAGCCGTTCATGGTGAAAGTCAGTTTCCTCGCGTGAAAGCGTAGTCGCGGGAAATTTTTGTTGACATTGAAGAATGATGAAGTTGTTTGCAATCGGAAATACTTTTGAGATCTCTTTGGGCTGAAGTGCAAACGCCACATCCTCAAAGGCCGGCAAACCCGAGTTGCGGCGGATAGGCTGAAGCAAGCCACCCATCGACTTGCTTTGCGGATCAATCGAAAACTGTTTTGCCATTCGTTCGAAATTATCCGGTGCTGCCATCAGTTGCTCGTGAATTTGATTGGCTTGCTGAAGCGAATCGACAACGATCTGGCGAACCTGGATCTTCGAGCCAAACTCAAATTCCATTCGTTCGTTGAGTTCTTCCGGTGTGACCTGAATGTTTTGAGAAGCGAGTCTGCGAATGGCAAGGTCGTGCCAAGTGATATCGTTCTTCAATCGGTCAACCGAAATTTTCTTGCGGCTACAGATCATCTGAACGTATTTCTCACCCGACATGCCGAACTTTTTGGCCGTGTTGGCAAGTTCGTCGTTGACGTCTTTCTCCGTGATGACGACGCCGCTTTTTTTGCATTGCTCAAGCACGAGCAATTTTTTGATGCGGCTTTCGAGAACGTCTTGACCGTAACGTCGCATGCATTCGTCGGCGATCTGATGTCTTGTGATCGGCTGGCCGTTGACGACGGCAAGTGTCTCAATTGTTTTTTGAGGTGCAACGTTTCCGGCTTGCTGAGGCGGTTGAGCGTTCGCAAGGGGAACGAGTGACGTGATCGTTATTGCAAAAATAGCAACAAACAACATCGCACGACTGATGTCGCGCGGAAAACTGGCTTTAAGGGCCATGACGGTTTCTCCATAAACCTGCTCATTCGATAGTCGCTAGTGCGAACGCAATAGCGGCTTGGTGCGACGCGGGGCACCAAGCTGAAATCCTTTGAGCGGAAGTATAGAGTGCGATTTTGACCGAGGTCAATACAAATCGCTTGGCTTGATTTCGCAGTGGAGAATTGGGGAAGCGGGGCCTTTTCGCCTTGGCCCCGTATCCAATCGCTAGCAGTAACGATAACGCGATACGCAGTCCCTGGCTTCGTTCGGCATGGAAACGACTAAAAGCACGCAACAATCAGGTAATCGTCTTTTGGTGGTTGGCTGCATCCAAAAAAACAGGCCGGTTTAACCCGGCCATAATGTTCAATGAGTTTTGCTTAGAAGCTATTTGCTTTGATCGAAAGGGTTGAACAAGTTGGCATCCGTTTCGACTCGCTGCTCAATGATCTCGCCAATTTGCGGCGTGGTTTGAAAGCCTGCTTTTGAGAAGTCGACTTGGTTCGACTGCATGTTGATAGGGCGAGTGCGGGCACTTATGCCGTACTCAACACGACCTTGAAGCGACGGTGCGTAAGCCGCGGCGTCATTCGCCTTGTCTTTGCCTTTTTCAGGTGAGTCTGGCACCCAGTCGTTGATCTTTTTCGTTTCTTTCTTTTTGACTGGCACGAAAGAGTTGTCAATCGCTTCACCTGGTAGCGCCTGGAACGCTCGGCTGCCGTTCACTGGAGCCGGTGAAGCGTAGACTGAAAACGGAACGCCTGCTTGGATGGGGCCATTTTGAACTTGATGTTGAGGCATTCCGTACATGCCCGGGTTTCGAGAAATCAACATCGAATTGTGAGCAGTATAAGGGTTGTAATAATCCGAATTCGGGCCTGGATTGCACTGATGGTATCCATCACTGAACCCTTGACCAAGCCATCGAAGGGGCCGAGGGATTTGCGCCGTACCTACCGAAGCGAAAAAAGTGACTACCATCACTAACGGCAAAGTGAAACCAAAGATTCGTGTGAATGGCATGTTGGGCCTCGATCAAAGAAACGAAAAAGCAACGTCAATCTCGTTATCGCCGATCGAATGGAAACGACTTCATGACAACCGCACGGATTGAAACTCTCGCCCAATTTCAAGTCCGGTCATGCGGAGAGAAACGGTTCCAACCAAAATCCGTATCTTGCATTTGACGGATGTTCGACGGTTTGTCTTGTCTGGAGAAACCTTAATGGCAATTGAAGGCATGGAAATTGTGGAGGGGCCAGAAAACAAGAGGTTCACAAGCTGTTTGAAGCCTACGGCGGGTCGTGACCGTCTTTGCCGAAGGGGTGGCAGCGGCAGATTCGACAGATGCCTTTCAAGGCTCCGCGGATCGCGCCGTATTTGTTGACGGCTTCGATGAAGTACGCACTGCACGTTGGCGTAAAGCGACAGTTGCTGCCTAGAAGTGGACTGATGCAAACCTGGTACATTCGAACAACGCCAATCATTAGGTTGGCGGGAATGCGGATCAGCCACATGGTAAAGGCATTCACGAGCGATCGTCTCGTTCAAGTTTCTTGTCCAGTCGCTGGGCTAGTCGGCCAATCGACCGATGGATCGGCGCGTAGTCACAGGCAGCGCCACGTTTGGGGCGGACGACTAGGTCCAGTCCCGCAGGCAAGTCGGATCGTTGAATTCGAAACGCCTCGCGGATTCGTCGCTTCCAGTGATTGCGAACGACAGCGTTGCCAACTTTTTTTCCGACCGATAAACCGAGGCGGGTCACTTCCGTTCCGTTTCGAATTGCTTTGATGACGAGCACGTCGTCCGCTGCAAACGCATCGCCGTTGTAAACCGCATCGAATTCGAATTGGGTTCGCAGGCGGGCGGATTTTGGGAATCGCTGGGTCATCTCAGAAGGTCGGTTAGCCGGTCGGATTAAATTGAAATTGAAACTCAAAATTGGGTCATGATTGGAAGTTGCCTTGTTACTTCTTATTTTCCGTTTTGACTTCCTTTTTGTCTCAAATGACGGATCGACCCTCCCCGGAAGCTTGCTGTCGCTTGCTTCCGACCCTCCCGGACGCTTCGCTGGGAGGTGATTGTCGCGACCAGAGTGAACATGGCTTTGTTTTTGGAACGTGACTCTCTGTCAAAGTCTGCCTAGCAGCTCAGCCCAACCCCGCGCTGATTGCCGAGTGATATATTGTTTGCTGGATCATTCTGATTGCTCGAACATGGTTACCGAATCACGCTGGTTGCTGGATAACGAGTCAATGTTCACTGGCTTCGCCCTAACACTCATCGGAACGCAAGAAGAACAGATCGAGGTGGCGACCGAGTGCCTCCAAACTACCAAGTCAACTCTGCGCGGGTTTCGGAATCGCTCCAGCGTTCATCTAGTTGCTTGAGGACCTTTAGGTCTTCGTCCGAAACATCTTCTGGCAAGTTGATTTGCAACACCGCGATCAAGTCACCTGAGCGATCTTTGCTTTTGATTCCCATCCCTTTTAATCGCAGCGATTTGCCGCTTGAGCTTCCTGGTGGAACCGTGACGGCAACGGTGCCATGTGGCGTCGGCAAATCAATCTTTGCTCCTTCGGCAGCTTCAACCAGAGTGATCGGAACGGTGACGTGAAGGTTCAGCCCCTTTCGCGTATAGTTTGGATGCGGCGCGACTTTCACAGTGATCATCAGGTCTCCACGTGGGCCATTGCCGCCTCCCGATTGTCCTTGTCCGCGAAGCCGAATTTTCTTGCCCGATTCGATCCCTGCGGGAATTTTGACATCGATCTTGTCGACTTTGCCGCTGTTGCGAAGGCTGACCTGGTGGTTGCCGCCAAGCACTGAGACCGCGAACGGGACGGTAATCTCCTGTTCGACGTTACTACCCTTTTGAGGTGGAGCTGGTCCACGTCCGCCCATTGGTCCGGCGCCACCGCCGCCCATCTGACGCAGGATGTCTTCGAATCCGCCACCACCCCCTCCTCCGCCTCCGAAAATTTGGCTGAGATCGATACCGCCGGCACCACCAAATGGACTTCCCCCTCCACCCCCTCCAAATGGATTGCCACCCATTTGTTCGAAACCGGGGCCCATCTGATCGTACATTCCGCGCTTTTTGGGATCGCTCAGAACGTCGTAAGCCTGTTGGACTTTTTGGAACTGCTGTTTGGCACGTTCGCGGACTTTTTCTTCTTCGTCGGCGTGGAGGTCAGGATGATATTTTCGAGCGAGTTTGCGATACGCTTTTTGAATTTCATCAGCAGAAGCGGATTTCGAAACGCCCAGCACTTTGTAGTAGTCTTCGTCGGCCATGCGGTGGCGATTGCCTATTTGTTTGTATTTCGTGGGTAAATTTTCATCTTGAGCGGAAGCCGTATTCTACGTTTGGTCAGGTCGAATGTTCAACCTTCAAAAAGGGAACGTCGGCCGAACTCACGTGTCAAAGCACTGACCCGCTGCCGACACGGAGAAACCAATGCACTTCGCCCATTCGAAACTCGATTGTTTCCACAACGCAACATTGTACGTTGACTTGTGGCTACGCGTTTCGTTTTTGCAACAATCTGAAAGCTCGTAACCGATCGTGAACTCGATAAAAAACGATGTATTAACGGGGGAAATGGCCAATAATTGGCCTTCGTCGTGGTTTGGCACCTGTTCTGCAATAGGTGGATCTCAGAGAAACCACAACCCAAGGATACCCACCATGGCCCAAGCGAAAAACAAAACTGAGCAGGCAGAGCCAAAGACAGCCTCGAAGCTTGGCGACAATCCAATCGACGACCCGGTGCGAATGTACTTGATGCAAATGGGTCGGATTCCATTGTTGACACGTGAAGAAGAGATCGACGCTGCGACCAAAATCGACAAGGCTCGTTTCCTTTTCCGCAACACGATGTTGGCCACCGATTTCATGCTTCGTGGAGCCGTTGACGCACTGCAGAAAGTGCTTGAGAAAAAGCTTCGTCTTGATCGGACAATCGAAGTCTCAGTAACCAACAAGGCGGAAAAGCAGCGAATCATGCTTCGTCTGGTTCCCAACCTGAAGACACTTCGGCACCTGCTCGCCGAGAACAAGCGAGATTACTACTTCGCTGTCGGCAATGGCAATCCGATGAAGGAACGCCGAGCCGCTTGGCGTCGTCTGACTCGCCGCCGCAACAAATGTGTCATGTTGGTTGAGGAGTTGAACCTGCGATACAGCAAGTTGCAGCCGCTATTTGAACAACTCGATGAGATCAATTCTCGGATGCAATCGCTTTCGCTCCAAGTCAAAGAGGCCGAGGAAACTGGATTCGTAGGAGCTCGTAGCCTCGAAGAGATTCGTGCGGAGCTTCATTACCTGATGCAACAGACCTATGAGACTTCTGCGACGCTCAACCGTCGAGTCGTTAAGACGAAGAAGCTTCATGAGAAACAAGACGCCGCAAAACGCGTTCTCTCAGCGGGTAACCTTCGACTGGTTGTTTCGATTGCCAAGAAGTATCGCAACCGTGGTTTGAGCTTTTTGGACCTGATCCAAGAAGGCAACACTGGCCTGATGCGAGCGGTCGACAAGTTCGAACACCAACGCGGATACAAGTTTTCGACTTATGCAACGTGGTGGATTCGTCAAGCCATCACGCGAGCGATCGCGGACCAAAGTCGCACAATTCGCGTACCGGTCCACATGATCGACACGATGACAAAAGTCCGGAACGTGATGCGTGAATTGGTACAGGACTTAGGTCGTGAACCGACCCCTGAAGAAACAGCTGAAAAAGCGAACCTATCGCTCGATGATACACGCGTGATCATGAAGATGGCTCGAACGCCACTTTCACTGGATCAACCAGTCGGTGATCAAGAAGACAGTCAATTTGGTGATTTCCTACAGGATCATCGTGACGATGATCCGCTGTATCAAACGCATCAGGCGGCTTTGAAGTCTCGCATCGAAGAGGCGATGGATCATTTAAACTACCGTGAACGAGAGATCTTGAAACTACGTTACGGCTTGGCTGACGGTTATTCTTACACGCTGGAAGAAGTCGGCAAGATCTTCTCGGTCACGCGTGAACGCGTCCGCCAGATCGAATCAAAGGCCGTCCGAAAGTTGCAACAACCTTATCGCAATCGATCGCTTTCAAGTTTTCTGGATGGATACGACCCAACGCCTTACGATGGCCGAACGGTCGAAAATTAGTGGCTTGCTTTACACTGCACCGTTCTAGGATTGGCGTCCCCAAAAAAGTGTTGCCAAGTCC
>CAYMFZ010000276.1:0-7456 GCA_964389585.1 uncultured Pirellulaceae bacterium
AATCATGGCGGCCCTTTTCCAGCCACCGGACATCCAGGTTTTACTGCCGTTGGAATCCCAGGCTCGATCGTAAGATTTTCCATGCTGCAAAGTTTTGACAACATTCGCGCTCATCGCTTGCCAGAAATTTTGCAGGACAAGAATCCGGGCAGCGTCTGGCGATTGGTCGATGGTGAATGGACTCAAGCCGATGTTGCGAGTGCTGTTGTTGTTTAGCGAGTGTCGTTGTCTAGCGAATTTTGGATTAAGTCACTTCTGCTTCGGCTTCGTCGACCAAAAACAACGGCTCTGTTTTGGCCTCTAACCTTTTTTCACGGACTGCAGATTTGACTTTTTCAGCAATTGCAGTTGCGTCAAAAGGTTTTGCAAACACGGTATGAACACCGATTTCACTCGCCCAATCCTCAGCTACGGAAATACCGCTGATTTGGCCGCTGAGCATCATTGTCACAAGCTCCGGTCTTTTTTCTTTGGTCTCAGCGAGGAATTCTAATCCCGTTCGTCCTGGCATGTTGTGATCACAGACAACTACATCAAACTCATAGTGATTAAGAATCGCGTCAGCCTCTGCAGCGCAAATTGATGTTTCGATTGAAAGTCCGTGCTCAGTTAGAACGCGACCGAGCGAGCGGAGGATCGCAGGTTCGTCGTCGACAAGTAGAACGCGGATGGGATTCGTGAGTAAATTGCTCATTGTTTGATTTTCTAATAGTAGATTGGGTTGGTAGTTGCTTGGGTTAAAACTTATTAGCAAGCAGTGGCCGCGGACGACACATTGGAAACGACAACTTTGATTGGCTCTTCAATAGCTTTCTTTTTTGAAAAATTGTAAAGCAGACGTCTGGCGGATTTAGTCATTGCTTGGCCTTTGGACATCAACAACATTCCGCTTCCATTTTTGATATCTTGAGCCAACACCATCCCTTCGAGAATTTCATGCAGCATCAGTTCAGCAAACTGAAAATTGCGTTCTTCTTTAACGTATTCGCTTAAAGCCTCGACTAGATCTTTGCCGTAAAAATCTGACTTCTTCTTGATTTCTGCCAGGGCATGCATTGGACTCTCAGAGCTGAATTCCTGAATATCGAAGTCCGTTGCGAGTTTCAAAATCCGGCTTTCGAACGGAATCTGGCGACCGTCCTCTGCTTCCTCCAATTTTTCGGCATCTTGATAGGTGATAATGTCCGCAACTCGATCGAGTCGGGGAATTGCACGAATTAGTTCACCTGCAATCGCCGGATGGCCTGAGAAAATTTCTTGCTCCGCCATCGAGAGTTCTTGACCATCGAGCTTTTTCTCCAGCAAATCGTCTGGAAGCGTAACGCACCCCAAAGCAGAAAGCATTGCAGCGATTTCGATCTGCCAGGGATTTTCAATCTCGATGTGTTTGAGAATTCCATCAATCGTCAGACGAACACGAGTCGATTGACCAAATGCCAATGGACTTACAAGTGAAAGCACTTCACTCAAGACTTTTACGCTGCCGTGAAGCGTACCCTCGACGAGTTCTTTTTCCGCTTCAACAAGTGCGTACTGGCGTAGACCAGCCTTGAACGCTGCTGCCAAATCTTTTTCACTACAAGGCTTTGAGAGAAATCGAAAGATATGACCTTGATTCACCGCCTCAATAGTCGAACTCAGTTCCGCAAATCCTGTCAGCACCATTCGCACCGAATCTGGTGACATTTCTCGAACACGTGACAGGAATTCGACGCCATTCATTTCTGGCATTCTCATATCAGAAAGAACGACTGCAAATGGACCATCTTGTTCGATCAACTCTAACGCCTTGTGCGGACCGACGGCGATAGAAATATCGAAATCGTCCCCTTGCTGACGCTTAATACCCATTAAGATTTTTTCGTCATCATCGACGCATAGTATTTTTGTATTTGCCATTTCCTACTCCTCACTCTCCAACGTCGCGATAGATTCTTTCCAATCTGTTAACTGCTGGGCGAACCGCGCGGTTTCGGGACTACCTTCTGACTCTCGAAGCATCCTCTGAATGTCTTCATCGCTGTGGTCGTTAACAATCCAATTGGCTGCAAACACCAATCTGCGGGAAAGACGATCGCCATGGGCGCAAGCTTCAAAACTATGGTGAGACGCGACTGACTCGATAACCTCCGCGGGCAAACCCCAGAGGCCGAACAGGTATCCGCCAATTCCCTGGTGGGATGCATCAAAGGCATCCATCTCAAGCTTTTCGAGACATTGATCTTGGCTGATCGACGTCTCAAGAATTGTCTTATATTGATCTGGAAACGTATTCAGAAGAATTAACTTTCCTACGTCGTGCAAAAGTCCGGCTGTAAATACGATGTTGCATTCGTCCGAGGAAGCGCCAATGTTCTTTGCTAATTTTCTTCCAACACCAGCGACTCGAAATCCATGATCCAACAATCCTTGTGCAGACAAAATTTGTTCATTGCACTCATTTCCCGAGTAAACCGCTTGAGACATGGCGATAGAACGAAGCATCTCAGGCCCAACTAGGGAAATCGCCCGATCAAGATCAGTCACTGGGTTCGGCAAAGCAAAAATGGCCGAGTTAGCTACGTGCAATAACCGAGCGCTCAGGATAGGGTCTCGCGAAACAATATTCGCAATTGATTTTGATGAGCTGTTTTCAGATTCGATTTCCGAATTGATTTCATTCACGATTGCAGGAAAAGACGGCAGCGAATTTGCACGCCCAATCGCATCGAGTATTTCTGATGACAAGATCGTTTCTTGAAAGATTCGACCTCGATTGATGGCATCAAACAACTGGTCAGGATCGCATGGCTTCGACAAAAACTGGTGCATCGGCTTGACCGCGCGAAGAACCGTTTCTCGATCAACCTGGCCAGAAAGGATGATTCGGAGTGTGCCGGGATAAAGTTGGCCGATCTCGCTTAACAGTTGAGCGCCATCCATCCCGGGCATTTGCATGTCAGAAATCACGACGTCGTACTGTTTATCGCTCAGCACATCGAGGGCGGCTTGTCCCGAAGAAGCTGTATCAACATCCCATTCATCTTCCTCGCAACTAATCAATCGCGATACACCTTTGAGAACCTGCTCTTCATCATCGACTAGCAAAATTTTCATGACTACGCACCAACTGTTTCTTGAAACGATTCAGATTCATGAGCAATTGCGACTTTAGGAATTTTGATTTGGAAAGTTGTTCCAACACCTTCTTCGACTGTAAAAGAAAGTTTGCCGCCATGTTTTTGTGCAATCACGACAAATGCAATTGCCAGCCCTTGGCCCGTTCCTTTGCCGACCTCTTTTGTCGTGAAAAAGGGCTCAAAGACCTTGTTGCGAGCGTGCAATGGAATTCCGCCCCCGTCGTCTTGAATCGTGATCAGAACATGGTCATCCATGGATCTAGTGGCGATCTTGATCAATCCCTTTGCCAGCTCTTTCGAATTGACGCGATCACTGATCGCATGTGAGGCGTTCACAATAATATTTAAAAACGCCTGGTTAAGTTCGCTTGGCAATCCCTCGACCTTGCAGAGATCTTCTTCAAAATCCATAACTACATCGGCGACATACTTCCACTCGTTCTTCGCAACCGTGATTGTTGATTCGAGAACATGGTTGAGACAAACCTGGCTTTTCTCATCGCTTCCGGGGTGAGAAAACTCTTTCATGGCTGCAACAATTTTCGAAACGGTGACCACACCATCAATTGAATCAGTCAATGCATCTGGGATCTGCTCGAGCGACGACTTGATTTTCGAAGGCTTGATCGTATCAGGAAGTTGTTTGCGAATTTCACACAACTGGTCATCAGTGATTTCGGGATCTGCCAACATGTGCAGACAATCCAGAAACGGATCCAGTTTTTGAATTGACCTTGCGACGAACCGCACGTTGTCCCCGATATATTGCATCGGTGTGTTGATCTCATGTGCAACACCCGCGGCAAGCTGTCCCACCGACTCAAGCCGCAACGCTTGGTCGAGCTGAGTCTGCAAAGCCTTTTGTTTGGTAATATCATTGGCCAAGAACAATCGGGCTTTGGAAGTTCGATCGTTGAGAATTGGACAGATCGTTGCGTCAAGTGTTCTCAAAAATCCATCGCGATCAACAAATTTTAGCTCAGCCCGATTTCTTTGGACAACTTCGCAATCTTGAATTGCGGCTTCTACATCCGACCAACTGGCCCATGCAATTGGCAACGACTGTAATTTCGTTCCGACTGCTTCCTGTAGAGGTATGCCGAACATATTTGTGGCCACCGAATTCCACTTCGAAACGATACCATGTTCATCGAGACTGATCAGCACACTAGACATGGAGTCAATTAGAATCTCAGCATCATTATGTGCGTCGGTAAGCTCGGCTTTCTGGTCTTCGACAACAGTCTTGAGCTTTACCTCTCTCACTTTGGATTGCTCAAGAAGCCTCCGTTTTTCACTCAGAGAAGTCGCCAACTGAACAACTTCGATCTCATCAAACGGCTTTTTGAGGATCAGGAGTTTGTCCGTTCGACCAAGTCGGTCGAAGATTTCATCCCAGCTCCGGTCGGAATAAGCAGTGCAAATGACGACTTGAAGATCGGGGTCAACTTTCCAAAGTTGTTCGATTGTCTCGACGCCATCCCAACCCGGCGGCATTCGCATATCGACGAAAGCGAGTCCGAATTTAAGACCGTTTTCGAACGCTGTCTTCAGCACTTCGAGACCTTCCATTCCCTGCGATGCGAATTGCAGTTGAAATTCAGTTTGCGTGTTCGCAGAAGGTTTTACGTCCCCAAACAGCTCCGCATCCAAATCATCCAGTTCACTGAACGAATCATCGTGGGCAAATATCTTGGCGAAGTCCTGGTGAATTGCCTCGTTGTCGTCGATTACCAAAATCGAATTGTACTTGTTCTTGTTAATACTCATGCCTGTACCTTTTCAGAGGATGTATTTTCAGTGAGGGAGCTGAGCCCCTGTTCCGAGGTTGGGATCGCCAGCTTAAACGTGGCTCCAGTGCCAAGACCTTGGCTTGAAACAGATAGTTCGCCACCCAAATCAGATGCCGCTTCTGCACTGCTATGTAAACCAAACCCGTGGCCAGTCAGCTTCGATGTAAAACCATGCTGGAAAATTTGGTCGATCTTGTCGGGTGAGATTCCAATTCCGTTGTCAGCAACTTCGAATACGATGTGGTCGTTCTCGTGTCTGACAATCGTTTGGATCAGCGGATTGGCTGATTGGTTTTCAACAAGTGCTTCATTTGCGTTTTTGATTAGATTGACGAGGATTTGAAGAATCTTATTCTTGTCAGAATAGAATGCTGGAAGCTCTTCTGCGATTTGTTTTGTAATTTCAACGTCGTGATTTGCGAGCGTCGCTTTGTTCGCCGTGACGGCGTCGTCTAGTAATTCGCAGGGCGAAAGAAGTTGCATCGCAGCGCCGGATTTGGCGTCCGACTGCTGAGAAGTAATTACCTCTTTGATGTGCTGGACATTCTTGACCAGATCTTGAAGCTCTTCATCGACTTTCGATTTTTCGTTTACTAGAGCTTCATTTACTTTTTGAAGGTAGTTAGGGATCTTCTTGCCTCGTTCATCGTCTCGAACGAAATCGACAAAACTATTCTCATGCGAACTAATTAGTTGGCACACACGGTCCAGCTTCGAAACCGACATTCGTTCGACTTGTTTTTTAATCGCTCCAGTGGAGACGTTGATGCTGTTGACGATATTTCCGACGTTGTGAAGAACTCCATTGGCCAGTTCAACTTTGGCGGCTTTGCCTGTGGCCTTGATCAATTCGTCGTTAATTTCAGACATCTTGCGGTCTGACTCAATTCGATTCGTCTCGTCTTGCGCCACAAGAATGTGATATCTGCTATTGTTGGCGACGAAAGTTCCGAGGTTTAGTCGGCACACGAACGACTCACTGTTGCCTCGTTTCGCGTCAACCGTGCATTTGTATTGGTTGTCTGGTGCAAGTTGCAATTTGTCGACAAGTGATGACCAAGACTGTTCCTCAAGGTAGTCGTCGAACCGAATTTTTTGTGCTGCACTTGGAAGACCAAACATGGCCTGCGCAACTCGATTAGCCATGTCGATGTATCCGCTTTCGTCAATAGTGACGATCGCTTCTGAAGCATTGTTGAAGATCTCGCTGATCAACTCTTCTCTAGCTCGAACATCTTTCGTCATCGCGCTTGCGATTTCGACAGCCTTGCGCTTTTGTTGTCCAATGGCTGCGATCACCAAGAACAACAAAAAGTCAACGGTCAATCCGCCAAACGCAACGAACGAACTTTGGTTCTTTCCTGACGACTCAAACAGCCCAGGACGTGACTCAAAGAACAGCAGCCAATCACGGCCGCGAATGTTCAAACAAATTTTGGATGAGTAGTCCGGTTGCCCCTTGGCATCGAGATGACAAATCCCATCGCTATCGAACAGCAGACGATCTCTTTCAATATTGCATGAGTCATAGATTTCAAATTTTACGTCATCATCTTTTTCGTCAAGAATCCCTGCCATCAAATCATCGGCGCGAAACGCAGCATAGACGAGACAGTTCAAGTCTTCACGCGTATTGGAACTTTGATCCGTCCCGATAGGCTTGTCTGATTTTTCAAACACAGGCAGATAGAACAAGCATCCCCGTTGAACATCTGTTTCTGTCTCTTGAACCAACGTCACCATGCCTGACATAGCCGGCTCGCCGGACGAAATCGCCCGGTCCATCGCTTGCCTTCGAGTTTGATCAGAGTACATGTCGTAGCCGAACGCTCGCTGGTTTCTCCAATCAAAGGGTTCTAGAAAAATGATGGATGTATAAAAATCTCTCTCGTGCGATGGGCGAATTTGATAGTTCTCGAAACCCTCCGCTCTAATCGCGTTTTCATGCGACGTTTTTTCATCGG
The DNA here is from genome assembly GCA_964389585.1 of uncultured Pirellulaceae bacterium. Classification (GTDB taxonomy): domain Bacteria; phylum Planctomycetota; class Planctomycetia; order Pirellulales; family Pirellulaceae; genus Mariniblastus. The sequence continues at coordinate 6,877 of CAYMFZ010000276.1, forward strand.
CGTTAACTGGAACTGAAACACCCATTCCCTGGATGCCTGGAAAATAGCGCGTAAGTTGACAATTCTCGACATAATTCCGCCACTCCGTTCGAGTTACGTTTTCGCTTGCTGAGATCAAGCCAACTCCGCCACGCAGAACTTGCTCGTACTCAAGCAATCGCTCTTCGATTGACTCGACCACACGACTGACTCGAAAATCAAACCGATCGTTCGTTCGCCTTTCGTACAATCGGTTGGAAATCATCCAGGCACCGAATGTCAAGAATAAAGAAACGAATAGAATCGCCCACGCGGCGACCGAATGTTCAAGCAATCGAACTGGATTGCGCAAGCATCGTGAAGCGAGGTTCCAAAATTTAGTGGGTTCAAGATTCATGGAATTAAGCTTTCGTTTGCGGAAGCTGGAATTCTGAATCTACCTCGTATCAAACTTGAAACTTTACGTAATACCGTCAGCGCTTCCGCAACGCTAAACCTTGCGAGCTGTTTCGAAGTGCGCAGTAGAATTCTCGGTCGTTTCCGATTTTGGATTCTGCGGTTTTTTGGGAAGCAGGAGTTCACAAGTCGCTCGAGATAAAGG
>CAYMFZ010000277.1:0-7431 GCA_964389585.1 uncultured Pirellulaceae bacterium
CGTCATAATTTAGTCGCGCGTCGCCGACATCTAGGTCACCGACCATCGTGTTTTCTGTTGATCGCGTAAATCCACAATGTGTGTTGGGGGCAATAATCAGATATTGATTGTCTCGCACGTTTTCGTCGACGCCGTTTTCTCTGACATGATTGAATAAAGCGATGTTTGGACTGCTCGCTACGTCGAACCAAGAAACAAACCAAAAACTCGGCACGCCAAATGGCATGTTGTCGTGATAAAGTCCGCCTTGATGCCACTTTGCGTCGCTGGGGCTTCGACGGATCATGTCTTCGTAGATTCCGTCTGGACCATTTACGTTTTTCATGATGTCTTGAACCGGAAGATGCTTGTTCGCTTCGATCCAGTCAACTTTGGGACGCTCTGGCGCGAGATCAAAATACCGCGCGTTGCGAATTAACTCTTCTTGCGTTGCATCTGGCGGAAACGTTGGACGGACGCGATCGTTCTGAACTCCATACAGCCATGAGAAGAACAGCATTTGTTCCGCGCCGCCGCGGTACCAATTGCCCTGCTCGTTAAATGGGCCGACGCGGCCAACTCCGGCGCCGAATCCTTGTGGCACCATCGCTGCGTGTGCTGGATGGTCGAGCGCCGCAACCGCCATTTGCCATTCGGCGGTTGATGAGCATCCGATCGTTCCAATTCGCCCGTTGCACCAAGGCTGCTTGGCGAGCCAATCAAAAGCATCGTAGCCATCGGTCGTTGGCGTCCCGAGAATATCCCATTTGCCTTCGGAGAAGTATCGCCCACGCTCATTTTGAACAACGTACGCGTATCCTCGATTGATGGCCTCGATCGCTTTTTTGTAACTGCGAGTCGATTCCTTGCCGTCGCGCCAACTGTTGAAGTTATAAGGCGTTTTCGAAAGGATGATTGGAACTTTCTTGTCCGATTTTGGACGAAAGATATCAGTACATAATCGCACGCCGTCCCGCATCGGCATCATGACTTTCTGATCAATAACGGCGATCTTTTCAAGTTCGGCTCGGTAGTCAATGACCGGCTTTTCCCCTGTTGATTGTTGGGCAAAGCAACTGGAGACGAAACTATTTGCGCTCAGCAAAAGGCATAAAGCCAAAACAGGTGCGGCGAAGTACTTCATGACGTTCGGTTCTCAGAATGTTTTTTTGTTGACAAGTATCGAGTTTCGCAGATGGCGTGGCCGACGACAACTTCTGCAAAGCGAATGTTCATTATCACACGGCCAAAAATTCAGTTTTCGTTGGAAGTGGTTTCGACTGGCGCAACATTGCGGCGTTCGGCCTTCCACGCAATCAGAGTTGGAATAAGTAAGCATAAAGAAATCAGATGTGTTGGCAGTCTCCAAAACGCAGACAGCATTACCTTTTTGTCTACAGTCTGTTTTTCAAGCTCAAGCCAGGGCCTCGCATTTTGTGAATACGCCACCATGATGTCCCCCACGGGTAACAGACCCCCGACGTAACGTTTGTTTTCTTTTGAAGTCCAAGGCATGCCAACCGTTTCACCAGCCTGTGCAATCGAATCGGCGATTGATTGATCGCCATAGATTTGTGCGACTCCAATCATAAAAACCGTTGCCGATACACTGCGTCCAAAAATTAAGGGTCCTGAATCAACATCGCCACGACCACGGATTCCTGACGGATACTCAAGTACACAAGGAGCCCCAAGAAATGTTGTGTAAAAGCGATCGCGAAAGATTTCATATTGTTGCTTGGCAAATTCAGCATCAATATCTGGGAGCATTCGAAGAATGATCATTTGAGAGGTTCCTCTGGCGACTTCTGTTGGACTGCCATCGCGAAAGTTGGAAGTGTGAGGAATCAGTCCGGTATCTGGGTCGAGTCGTGACTTAACATCTGAAAGCCATTTTTCAATCGTCGCTGTGTAACGATTGGAATTCGTTACACAATCATGAATTTTCATTGCGTGAATGGCCGGAATTGAATCACATGGCCAAGCACGACCATCGTAAGAAGGCAGAAACGGAGTTTCTGCAGATTTAAAAGCCGCTGCAAGTGAATCACATTGTTTCTTGAGCTCGATGCATTCATTGACGCGGTCGTCATTTTCCAACAAGACAATGCCCGCGCACAAATGGGCTTTCCAAGCCGAGTAAAACATGCCGTGATTGGGCGGCAAGGCAGCCGGGAAAGGAGATTTAGCTTCTGGCGTTTCAAGCATCTGAAGCGATGCACGTGCCTCGAGTAAAGCCTGCTTAGTCAAGCCTGGGTCGCGCAATGCAGCTTCTACCCAAGTCAATCCGTGCATCACATGACAAAAGTAGTAACCCTCGGGAAACAATTTTTGCATTCGCTTCGGAGCGCCGGCGTCAATGGCGAGCCGATTAGCATTCAATTGCTGGATCAACGTGGCCGGCAATTCTCTAGTGCCGCGCGGAAGCGGAGAAGGCACGTACAATCTTAAGTTGAAGAACAATACGACAACCAAGACCAATCGCCACGTCCATCGAAAAACGAATTTGAATAACTTCATCGTGTTCGTTTCAGTTCCCTTCGATCAGCCTGGCGCAGATATCCGTTTCGATCTTCGATCTTCGACAATTCGATTTTGCGCCTATTCAATTTTGGTTTTCTGAATTGAAAGGTGAATTTCATTGACTTTCATCAGAGCTGCCGAGCAATAGAGTTTGGTCAACTCAAATTCGAAAATCCCAGCTTCAACAGCAGGATCCGTCTTAACCAATTTCTCCGCCTCTTCAATTGTCTGAACGTTGAAAATGTAAAGCCCGCGTTTGGGCGCTCCTTCAACGAACGGACCTGCGACCGCAAGCTTCTTTTCCTCAGCCAGACGCTTCATGTTGGCGAAATGGCCTGCGAATATTTCATTTCGCTTTTTCTCATCGGTGATCTTGGCTTCGCCGGTTTTCAAGACACAGAAAACATAGCTACGCATTCCATAATCATCAGCGCCCAATTCCTTAGCCAGATCAGCATCGAAACCGGACTGAGATTTCGATTTTTCGTTTTCATCTTGCGCAACCAACAAGAACGGAATCACGGTGACGGCAAGGAGAAACGAGACAATTGATATTAGCTTGTGCATAAGAGCTGCCTATTGATCGGATTCGTTGGTGCCAACCAGGCTGAAGTCTATTTAGCGATTCCATTGAAGAAAATTCGCTTGCCTGTAAGTTCCCAATTTACCCGACCGTTTCTTTGATGCAATATTTGGAGTCCAAAGCAGATTTATGGGTTCGTTCAATTATCATATCGGGTAGTTTTGACTCCCAGCCTGGGATTATTCACAGCACTCAAATTGAATTTGGTCCCGAATGTTTTCTCAAAAGTTTTGGAACGACTTCCCGTTGAAGCATGGGAAAGAAGAATTTTTTAAACAGGTTGGCAAGACGGTTCATGGCGAACCGATTTCGGCAGACCAGTTCGAAAAAATTGTCTGCGACATTGGTGAGTATCTTGATTTGAATCAAGATGACGAAGTGCTGGATTTGTGTTGTGGCAACGGTCTCATCACAAAAGAGGTATCTCTTCGGTGCAAGAACATTGTTGGGATCGACTTTTCAGAGCCGCTAATTCAATCGGCGAGACAGTATCACCAAACAGCGAATGCGCGATATGTTCAGCGGTCCGTCATCGGATTGAGCTTGGAACAGATCTCGCCAGCGTCAAACGAAGTGAACTCGCCCGTTGAGGGAGGTTTTTCCAAGATCTACATGTACGAAGCACTTCAGCATTTGCAGTCATACGATTTGCAGCCGCTCTTGGAAAGTTTGTTAGAAATGTCGAATTCGAAAGTTGTGATCTTGCTCGCGAGTGTGCCAGACAAAAGTCAAATTTGGGAGTTTTACAATACGCCTGAACGAAGGGCTGATTATCTCGAACGAGTTCGACTCGGCAGCGATTCGATGGGAACTTGGTGGGATGATTCTCATATCAAACAGGTTTGCCAAGACTTGAATCTTGATTGTAAAAAGCATGTTCAATCCCAGATTCTTCACACATCCCACTACCGATGCGATTGGGTGATCCGAAAAATTCACGCGTAAGAATATCAACTGTTTCGAAGGCTTGTCCGCTAGACCTCACTCTCAGTTACGCCACATCAAAAAGCAACGGCTGATATTCTGGCTAACGAACTAAATCAAAAACAGATTTCATTTTCTTGACCGCGTTTCTGATTCGTGCCGGTGTCGCGCTTGCGAATCCAAGCAGCAATCCCGGTTTGTCAGTTTTACCTTCGACGAAGTAGTTTGAAAGTGGTCGTGCGACAACGCCGATGTCATCGAGTCTTTCGCAAATATCGCGATCATCCAAATGATTTTTCAGCAACGCGGCGCAATGTAAGCCTGCTTCGCAACCAACAATTTCCAAGTGATCGCTCAGGTGGGTTTCGACCGACTCGACGAGCGCCATACGACGCTGCTGGTGGATTTGCTTCATGCGTCTCAAATGTCGTGCAAAATGTCCTTCGGCAATAAAGTCCGTAAGGATCATTTGGTCCATGGTCGACGCCGGACGGCTAGAGAGACTCAGTGATCTCGCGACGATATTCGTCATGGATTTAGGAACAATCACATATCCCATACTCAGCGACGGGAAAATGACTTTGCTAAAGCTGCCGACGTAGATTGTGTTTTCGCCATCGCCAAGTCCTTGAAGTGACGGAATTGGGCGATGAGCGTATCGGTACTCGCTGTCGTAATCGTCTTCAAAGATTAGGCTGCCAGTTTTTTTCGCCCAATCGATCAACTTCATGCGTCGCTCAATCGAAAGTGTCACACTCATTGGAAATTGATGGGATGGCGTAACATAAACCATCCGAGCGCCGCGGGATTTTTCAATCGCCTGATCAATGTTCATGCCGGAACCGTCTATCTCGACAGGAACAATCGTGGCACCTTCCGATTCGAACGCGGACCGAGCGCCGTTGTAGCCGGGGTTTTCGAACAGTACACGATCACCTTTGTCGATTACTAGCCTCGCAATGAGATCAACGGCTTGCTGAGTCCCGGAAACGACAAAGACCTGATCTTCATCGCACTTAACACCGCGAAAAGCCCGGACGTATTCCGCGATTGCGGATCGAAGCGGAGCGTATCCAACTGGAGATCCGTAGGACAAACCTGATGCATTAGGTGCTTTCCATCGCCGCCGCACTAGCCGCGCCCAAACGTCAACGGGAAACTCATCCAAAGCTGGAACGCCCGGTAGAAACGGAATCAAATTCTCATCGCCATGATTAGGAAGTTGAACATTGGCGGACTCAAGCGCTTTTGCGTATTGCCCAAGCTTCAATTTTCGTCCCGGCTTCGTTGCTAACTGTTTCGTTGGCTCGCGATTCTTCGTTTGAGCAATGGCGGTCTGCTTTTCGTGAAGAGGGCGGAACTTCGCAAGCTGGCGTTCTTCAGGTAGTTGTTCACTGACAAAAGTTCCCTTGCCAACAGCTCCCGTTAGATAGCCTTCAGCCGTCAATTGTTCGAAAGCCGAAATGACCGTCGTTCGAGAAACTCCAAGGTCTTCGGCCAATCCGCGTGTCGACGGCAACCTAAAACCCTTGGCCAACTGACCGTCCAGAATCGCTTGGCTAAGCGCTTGATAAAGTTGAGTCGCCAAAGATTTTCGCTTGCGGCGATTCAATCGAATGAACCCCAACTCGATCGAGGAAGTTGTCTTTCCCATGTAGATGCTCGATTTGTGAGTCTCAGATTGGTATGCCGGGAATTTGATTAAATGGATCTTGCGACAAGACCATTCAATGTCGATAGTATACCCATCGAACGACTGAAATGGAGAGAGATTTAATGACCAAGCAAAATTCTTTTGAACAAACGCCTTTAAACCAGGTCAAACGTGTCGCCAAAAGAGGTGAGTACAATAAGGAAACCGTTTACCGGATTTTTGACCAAGCTTGGATCTGCCACGTTGGATTCGCCAGTGACGACTATCCGATGATCATTCCGATGTTTCATGTTCGCGTCGGAAACGAGATTGTTTTTCATGGCGCCACGACTAGCCGACTAATGCAAAAATTGGCGTCGGGTGACAAAGTATGTGTTTCCGCAGCCATGGTCGACGGACTTGTGTTGGCGCGTTCTTTGTTTCACCACTCGATGAACTATCGTTCTGCAATCGGTTATGGAACGGGCCGATTGCTTGAAGATGAAACTGAGATCATGTCAGCGTTCAAAGCACTTGCAGATCGAGTCATGCCAGGGCGTTGGGAGGATGCTCGTCAACCAAGTGAAAAAGAAATCAAAGCAACGTCGCTGGTTGCAGTAAATATTGAGTCTGCCTCAGCGAAAATTCGAACTGGGGATCCAGTTGATGACAAAGAAGATTATGGGCTTCCCGTCTGGGCAGGAGTTGTTCCCTTTCCGCAGATCGTCGGAGAATTGGTGCCGGCAGAAGACCTTGCTGAAGGGATCGCTGCACCTCAATACCTTCAAGAGTTTGTCAACGCTAATGGGAATTCAAATGGAGGCAGTTCAATGGGATTGGACGAGTCAACAAAGAAAGCAAGTGAGTAACGACTGATGATCAACTCAAACGCGATTTCAAAACACACCACATTCCTAATTTTGGCGTTCGCCGCGGTCTATCTAATCTGGGGTACGACTTACCTGGCAATGCGTGTTGCGGTTCATTCGATTCCACCATTCTTGATGGCTTCGTCTCGTTTCCTAATTGCCGGAACGATTCTTTACACCGCAATGAGAATTCGGGGATTGCCAAATCCAACACTCAGTCAATGGAAATCGGCATTGGTCGTTGGGAGCTTTCTTTTCCTTGGGGGAAACGGATTGGTGACTTGGGCTGAACAGGAAATTCCATCGGGAATCGCTGCGCTCGTAATTGCGACGATGCCGATGTGGATGACTTTGTTCGATTGGCTGTTTTTCGGTGGTTCAAAACCAAGTATCAAAATCGCAGTTGGCGTCGCGCTGGGAATCATTGGGATCGTGCTACTAATCGGACCGGCGGATGTTCTTGCCGGAACAACCGAGCTGAATTTGTTCTACTTGATGGGGCTGGTTTTCGCTCCAATTTTCTGGAGCATAGGTTCTCTGATTAGCCGCAAATCCGATCTGCCTCCTAACGTCTTCATGGCAAATGCATCTGAAATGTTGTGTGGCGGAGCAGTCGTTCTGTTGGTTAGTGTTTTCTTTGGTGAGCCATTCGCGTTTCAATTTTCACAAGTCGAAACCAAGGCATGGTTTTGCATGCTGTACCTTACGATCTTTGGTTCCATGATCGCTTTAACGGCCTACGCGTGGCTCTTAAAAAATGCAACCGCCGCCAAGGTCGCCACTTACAGCTACGTGAATCCGGTAATTGCTCTATTCCTTGGGTGGTTGATCTTGAATGAACAAATTACCTGGCAAACCGCCCTTGCTGTCATCGTGATTATTGCAGGTGTGGTCTTGATCGTGACGGATAAGAATAGATC
>CAYMFZ010000278.1:0-7430 GCA_964389585.1 uncultured Pirellulaceae bacterium
GTGGGTACCCATGACAACTGCAATCCGCGGCGTTTATCACTTCAACCCACTCGATTCGAAAATCGTTGGCAAGATCACGGAGAAGTTCAAAGGCACGATTCTCGTCGCCACTCCGACTTTCCTGCGTTCTTACATGCGGCGATGCACAACGGAACAATTCAAGAGCCTGGACATGGCGATTGCTGGCGCAGAACGATTGCCGCCTGAAATTTGCGAAGAGTTCGAGAAAAAGTTTGGAGTCCGGCCGGTTGAAGGCTACGGGACAACCGAGCTCTCTCCAGTTGCCGCCGTCAACATTCCGTACTCGCGACAATCTGGAAAGGAGTTTCAGGTCCACGCCAAAGAAGGCACAGTTGGACGTCCCATGCCGAATTGTGCTGCGAAGGTCACTGACCTCGATTCAGGTGAACGACTTGGAACGAACCAATCAGGGATGCTTTGGATCAGCGGCCCCAGCGTAATGAAAGGTTACCTAAATAAGCCAGACGCCACCGCAGAAGTCTTGGTTGATGGTTGGTACAAAACGGGTGATGTCGCGATGATCGACGACGACGGCTTCATCAAGATTACCGGGCGCATCAGTCGGTTTTCGAAAATCGGCGGCGAGATGGTGCCACATTTGAAAATCGAGGAAGTTCTCACAGAAGTCCTCGACACCACGCCTGATGACGACTCGGATGACCATCTCTTGGTCGCAGTAACGGCAGTTCCCGATGAGAAAAAAGGCGAACGGCTAATCGTGCTTTACACCAACGTAAGTAAGACGGCTGATGAGATGCAGCAAGCGCTTAAAGACGCTGGACTACCCAACATCTTCATTCCTTCGGCTGACAGTTTTATCAAGGTCGACAAACTTCCGATCCTTGGTACCGGCAAGCTTGACCTTCGCGGGATAAAAGAAATGGCGCTGGCGAACGTAGAAAAGTAGAACCCGTCGATTGGTGCTGGATCAGCGTTTACATTAGTTGAAACCAATTCAATTTGAAGTCAATTCAATCAACCCAATTGTTGGGCAGCATTTTCATCGCAAGATTGTCCGAACAGATTTCGCGCAATTTCAAGTACGACATCGTTAGCCGAGGATTGATTTCGATCAAGCAATCCTTCAATGGATCTTCGGCGACAACAATATCAATCCCAAAGTAGCCTCGCGTTGCGGGGAGTAGCGCGACCGCTTGCCGAGCGATCTTTGTCGCCCGCTGTGCGATCGAGTCGTCGATCGGATATCCAGTTCCTACATATTCGCCGAACGGTTTTCGGTCGAACAATTGCTCAGTCGGCGGCAAGAAGATATTGCCTTTACGCTGACCAATTACCGAAACACTAACCGAGGTTCCTGCGATGAATTCTTCAAGCTGAAAGTCATTCGGCGCAAAATTGCCAGGCTGCCACAGACTCAAGTCGGGGATAAACTCGATTTGCTCGCTACCGGCTCCCATGGCGGGCTTTAAAACGGCGCTCGACGAGTCATCACAATGATGGTCCAGGATTCGAGGCGCTGCTTGAAACCCGTTTGAATTCAAAAATTGAATTGTTTTTCGTTTCGATTGAGCGATCTCGACAAATGCAAAATCGGGACTGACAAGTTTATCCCAACTCGCGCGAATCCAAGTCAAACATTCGCTCAGGCAATGCCCGGATTCCGGTGCAATGACCAAAACAAAATCTGCCTCATTAGCCAATTTATTTAGCGTTAAAGGCAACTCTTTTGCCGACCGAATGGAGACATGGTTCAGCCCTATCTGGTTCTCGCTTATCTCGATTCGAGCATCGATTGGCGCAACAACATTTAGCCCACCATCCAAAAAATCCTCGATGATAGCCTCGAGCATTTTTCGCCCCTGAACCTGAATCGGTTCTTCCGGATTGGGGAACCCTTGATCGATCCACAGCCCTCCACCGGTTAACCATTCGAAAATGAGGACTTGCATGAACACCTTCAATTGCTTTACATCGCCGACAAAAGGTCTACAATTCGAGCTGAAGAAAACGCAACTTAAAGTCTCGTAAGCTCTTGTTTGCGACGCTGACTTCTGAATACATAAAAGATCAAAACAAAAGGTTTCGACGTGGCTACATTACTGACTCGCAACGAAGGCAACGTTCTACTTGCTTACTTCCAAGACGTCCGGATTATCGACGAATCAAGAATCAATGGGCTCGGTCAGGAGCTAATGGAATTGATTAACAACTCTAACAACGAAAAAATCATTCTGAACTTTCAGAACGTCAGCTTTATGTCTTCGGCGATGATCGGCAAATTGGTTTTGTTTGGGAAGCAGTGCAAGACAGCAAAAGTGAATTTGCGAATGTGCAATATTAATGACAACGTCGAGGAAGTCTTCAATCTAATGAAGTTGGGTAAAGTGTTTTCGATCGACAAAAGTGAAGAAGTTTCGCTGAAGAAGATTGGAAAGTAGTTGAAAACTCGCGCGACCTCGTTGGCATCTTTTTAACGCCAACGCGGTCAATGGTGACTTTTATTTAAGTCTGCCAAGTTGTAATTACTAAGGCTTACTCTTCTTTGCCGCCAATCAGCGATATTCCAAACGTCATCGCCAATCCTACACCGATTAGCGCAATCGAGCTGATCGCCTGAGTCGCTGTCGGCATATAAAACTTGGTTGGCCAATCTTCTTGATCAATCTCTGGCAAGCTTGCTTCCGTTACGATTTGTGCCTTTACCGTGTCGCCAACTTTTGGCTTGACGCCTTCTTGAAATGGGAACAGCCCAACCGTTGATCCAATCAACAAGCCAAGCAGCAAGCCGAGCGTTTCCTTGCGATACTTTCGAAGAAGCCACTCCAACAGATTCCCAATCAGCACGACGCCGAGCACCACTCCAATGCCAACGGGCAAAAGGACACTGAGCGCGGGATTAATTGCCGCAGATAAATCCCTCGTTGAAATCGCAGCGCGAAACTCTTCGATCGACGAAAGAATTGGAACATACTGCCCAATGAGAATGAGCAGATAGCTACCCGATAGTCCCGGAAGAATCATCGCACTCGCCCCGGCAAGTCCCGCCAAAAGCAAAGTCAAGAAATTCGATCCGCCTGTTCCGACATATCCGTTGATCTGCAACACCGTCAACAAGACCATTGCAAGAAACGCAATGATCGCTGAAGTAATTAAACCGGTCGTCGCAGGACGGGCCAGCTTCCAAACCAGTGGGACCCCGCCCAACGTTAAACCGATGAACAAGCTATACATAATCCAACGCTGGTGAACCACGAGTTCTTTTAAGGTTCCTGCGAGAAGCAAAATTCCCAAACCAGCCGCCAACACAACACAAGACAAAACAAGGATCGAGCGGAATCGAAATTTCAATCTTGTAACTTCAGCGAGCGCCTTGATGAACGAGGGATAGACGCCTGCTGCCAACAACATCGTGCCACCACTAATTCCAGGAACCAGGTTGGCCAGCCCCATCAGTAAACCACCAAACAAGGAACGCGTCACCAAAGTCGGTGTGCGAGTCTCCTCGGACAACGCTGTAGAACTCTCTTCAGTTTGTACTTTCTCAGACATTTTTGCTCTTGGACAATTTGTTTCTTTGTAATTCAGTGAATTAATTCAAACTCAACTCAATTCACGCGACTTACCTGTTTAGCCAGACTTCACATTTATTTTTGAGTCAGGCCCATGATATTCGGGGGATCAAAACAAGTGAACACCGGTATTTTCCGATCTCATGATCTGAATATCAAACAATCACAGGACGACCGATAGAAGCGGTCACGGTTATTGAAATGTTCGCCGATACAAACAGGTGCGACTCAAGATCAGATTTGAATCTTGCTCTGTAGAGATTTTGCTTCACCGTGATAAATTGGTTGGCGGAACTGATCATCACTTCGGTGGATCGAGGCTTTGATCGGGCAGTCGGATGCGCCAACAGCTTTGAATTGGATCAAGACAAGTGGCTTCGATGAAATTTCACAAAACCGAAAACCATATTGAAATCTTGGCGCCTGCCAAAATCAATTGGTTCTTGGAGTTGAAATCAAAGCGGTCCGATGGCTTTCATGAAATTGAGACGGTGATGTCGAGCGTCTCGCTGTATGATCGTTTGAATTTTTCTCTGCGACGATCTCCGGATTCGAATTTAACGATCAGCGATTCAAGTCCAGGTTCTCAACCGGCAGAAGCTGATGTGATACCAACGGATGGGCGAAACCTCATCATCAAGGCAATCGAATTGGTTCGCGCGAGTGTAGAAAATTCGACCAAGGCTTCCAACAATTGCCTCAATGGTTTTGATATTCATTTGCAAAAGAACATTCCATCTGCGGCTGGACTAGGTGGCGCCTCCAGCGATGCCGCTGCGGCACTACTCGCCGCAAACAAACTTTGGAATTTGAATTTTTCACTGGATCAACTCAGCCATTTAGCCGCAGAACTTGGTAGCGATATTCCATTCTTTTTACATGGCGGAACGGCGATTTGTCGGGGACGTGGCGAAATCGTAGACCCGATTCCCACATTCTCTAATGTTCCAATTGTCATTGCGAAACCGGCTTGCGCACTTTCGACCGCCGCAGTTTTCAAAACGGTGAAGCTGAACGGGCAACCGTTACTAAGCAAGCCGTTTACAGAATTGATATCTGATTCTGAATTGAAAAACGAATCAACAAAGAAACAACCATCGCTTCGAAACAAGATTCACTTTGGCAAACGAATGTTCAACCGGTTACAAGAGTTTGCCGAGCCGTTGACCAACCAGATTGGCATTCTTGCCGATGAATTTTCCCGCCTCAATTGTATTGGCCACCAAATGAGTGGTAGCGGCTCAAGTTATTTTGGCGTCTTTTCGAATGCCAGAGTGGCCCGCCTAGCCGCAACTTGCTTGTCTTCTCGCCTCCCCGACGTAAGGATTTTTTGTAGTCACACGATTTAGCACCAGTTTGAGCGAAGCACCCTAGGTCAGCACCTTTGGAGTCATGCCTCGAGCACGTAATGGAGAGGAACTCGTTATGGAGATAACGGAAGTCAGAATCAAATTGATTGATAGCGCCGAGGATCGGCTCCGAGGGTTTTGCAGCATTACGTTTGACGATTGTTTTGTTGTTCGTGATTTGAAAATTATCGAAGGCAACAATGGCCCTTTCGTCGCCATGCCCAGCCGCAAGCTCACATCGAATTGCTACAAGTGTCGAACCAAGAATCATTTACGAGCAAGTTATTGCAACAACTGTGGCAGCCGTTTGAAAAATGATCACATCGAGCACGACCATGGAGGACGGGCAAAACTTTATGCCGATATCGCCCATCCAGTCAACGCGGCTTGTCGCGAGCAAATTCAATCGCGTGTGATCAAGGAACTAAACAACGAACTGGAGCTGGCTTCGAAACCCGGCTACAGCTCCCGCTACGATGAAGTCTACAACGAGGAAACGTTGGCCCAACCGCCCGCCGAATCAACGGATGCTCAATCTAAATCTGATGTCCGGTCAGACTCTGCCTCAAAGAGCCAACCCTCTCCCCATCGGACTCAACCGAACGACAAAACCAAACCAGATGTCTCGTCGGGCCGTTCAAAACCGGCGATCGAAGAATTCGGCAAAGGAATTTTTGACTGAATGCGACCGCCTGATTCAGTCGAAACATTGACCGTACGTTTGCTGAGGCAAAAATACGGCAAGAAACATTTTGAGTGGTGGCAAAGCATCTCCACCCCAGTTTTCGCAACGTTTTTGCGATTGCAATTCGAAATAGGCGCGAACTCAAAATTGACATCGCGAGATTGGGATCGGTTGAACGAAAGCCATCTGGGTTAAGATCAAGCTGGAGACGAGCCGGACAAATCGGGTATTTGCCACAATCGCAACAACCCATTCTCCGTGATTAATCGCCTCAATTGCCGTAAAATTTGCCCCTGAGAAATGGCGTTAACTATACTTGAGTCGTAGTTTTCGACGGCAATAAACTGGACGATCTTAAAGGCCTATTTTTGGTCGAGATCTTTCAACCAAAGTTATATCATCATTCTGACTGGCACAATTATGCAAAGTCATCGCGGACATTTCGTATTGGCAATTCTGATCATCGGCTTGGCCGTTGCGTCGAACAACTGTTTTGCGCAAAACGGTAAACCAAGGCCGCTTGCCAAAGGCGTCTTGATTCAAATCGATTCAGACTTGGAACCTCGCGACACATCCACGTTGCCGATGGTCGTTCCGGGACTTAATGCGACCAAGTTCGCGCCGAAGACGATTCCCAATGAAGAAACGTTGCATGGACAATCACGGCGCGAAATTCTCTTTCGCGATAACGTCTGGCAGTATGAGTTTTCGTTTACCGGGCTTCGCCAAGCCAAATTGAAAATCCCAACCGGCAACGGTGGCGTATCAAACAAGAACGTCTGGTACATGATTTATCGAGTTCGTGACACCAATCAGACAATGACCTTTGATTCAGTCAAGGATCCAAAGTTTGATCATGTTGAAAACGTATTGAAATACGGTGAGAAAGTCGCCGACGAAAAGAAGTCTTTCACTCCCCGATTCACGCTTGAAGGCTGGATTGCCAATACAAAGGGAGCGGGCTACAGCAAAGTCACACTTCGTGATTCAGTCGATCCAATCATCGTTCAACAAATTCGAAACCGTGAAGACGCGAATCAAGTCTTGCTAGACACCCACCAAATGTCCAAGGCCAAGATTCCAGCCGCCAGCAACGAAGCCGATCCTGGCGTTTGGGGTGTCGCGGTCTGGGAAGACGTTGATCCACGAATCGACTACGTCAGTGTCTTCGTGAAGGGACTAACCAACGCGTTTCGTCTTGGGCGAAATGATGGTGACCCGTCCAAACTTAAGACCCTCCAATTGAACTTTTGGCGCCCGGGCGACATGGTCGCTGAACAAAACGATCGCGTTGCGTTTGGTATTCCCCTTGTTGACGACCCTCGTCAGCAGGTTCTGATCACCCAGCGTTACGATCTTCCAGGCCCGGTCATTCGCGGATATGTCGTGAACAAAGTCGCCAAAAGAAATGTCATGGTCTTGGAGGCCGACGCAAAGGTCAATTTGAAAGACTTCAAATCAGCCCTGACGCCGACACTGGATCAAGGCAAACTTCCACCCTCGATCGCTCAAGCATTTGCCCAAGCTGGTGTCACAGTCGATAAGACGGCCGCACTATCAACCGTCATTCAGGGCGAAAAATGGGCGTTTAAGCAGGGTGAAGACGAGTATGTCTTGACTTTGGAGCCTCAATTCTGGGAGCCTGATTTCGTCGGAATCCGCTTCATCAAAAGCCTTGATCATATGTGGATTTATCGCTAAAATTTGCCTTCCCAATCGGGGACGGATTTTTCGTCCGTGCTCATGTTCCGCCGCAAAACGGTTTGTGGCGTAGATCATTGGGTTGAGAAAATCAGAGAATAAGAAAGTAGTTCAATGGCCCATAAAAAGGGACAAGGCTCCAGT